>JBBSIG010000072.1:0-11449 GCA_038232215.1 Gaiellales bacterium
CGACTCCAGCTCTCCGTCCCCGGCGGACGCGGAAGCGCCGTCCCGGCCGCTTCCGGGCTTCCCGCGCTTCGTCTGCGCCAGGCTCTCGCGCAGGGCGGCCATCAGGTCGGGCGACCCCTCGTCCTCGACCGGCTTGGGACGGTGGATTTGCTTGCCCTTCCGCTTCGCCTCGATCACTGCACAGAGCGCCTTGCGGTAACCGTCCTCGTACTTCTCCGGCTCCCAGCTGCCGGCGAAGTTGTCGATCAGAGCGGCCGCCAGCTCGAGCTCCTTCTCGTCCAGTGGAGTCGTCTTCGGGCGCAGCTCGTCGACCGGGCGGATCTCGTCCGCGAAGTAGAGCTGCTCGAGCGTGATCAGCCCCTCGCGCACGCGGAGGCAGCCCAGGTACTGGCGATCGCGCATGACGAACTTGGCGATCGCGGCCAGCTCCGACTCCTCCATTGCCCGGACGAGCAGGGCGTAGACACGCTCGGAGCCCTCCTGCGGACCCACGTAGTAGGTGTGCGCGAAGTAGATCGGGTCGATCTGCGCCTGGGGCACGAAGTCCGTCGACCTGTAGCCCTCGACCTGGGCTGCCTCGAAGTCCTCGCCGCTCAGGTAGACCCACTCGTCGTCCTCGTACTCGAACGCCTTGACGATCTCGCGGTCGGGGACGGGCTTCTCCTCCGCCTTGCAGATCTTCTGGTAGCCGATCGGGCTGTCGTCTCTCTCGTGCACGAGGCGGAAGTGGAGCTTGTGCTCGGCGACCGCGCCGTAGAGCCGCACGGGCACGTTCACGAGGCCGAAGCTGATCGCTCCCGTCCAGAGCGCTCGCGGAGGCATGTGGACTTCTTGCCTTGGCGAGGCAGGAGGCAAACGTCCCGCGAGGCCGCGCTGCCCCGCGGCGGCCCTAGCGGCTCGCCGCCGGGACGTTCGGGGAGGCGGCTGACCACGGCGAGCCGCTCGCGCTGGCTGCGCGCCGCCGGACGCCTTCGACCTACGTTCTCGAGCTCCAGGTCGGCTGACGAGGGCGGCCGGCGCCGGCGAGGGGCGGCCTGGCTCCGGCTCGGCCCCGGCGCCGGGGCGCCGAGCGGCGCCAGGGCGGCCTCACGCAGGGCGATTCGGCCCGCCGACGGGCGGGTAGCGTCTCCGCCATGGGTCACGGGCTCACCCCCGCCCTCGTCCTGCTCGGGCTGCTGCTGCTCCTCGCCGGCGGCTGCTACGCGCTCGCACGGCTCGTGGCGGTCGGGCGCGAGTTGCTGCGACCGCAGCCCTTCCTGTCGGGGCACGAGCCCCGGGAGCACGCCGTCTCTCGCTTCCACGTGCGCTGGTATCCGCTCGCGCTGGTGTTCCTCGCCTTCGACATGGAGATGCTCTTCATGTATCCCTGGACGCTCGTCGTCCGCGCCGTCGGGACCTCGTCCGTGGTGGAGATGTTCGTGTTCCTGACCGTGCTCGTCGCCGGCGTCCTGTATGCGTGGCGGGAGGGTGCGCTTCGGTGGACCTGACCGCCGCGCTACGAGCGTTCGGGAGCGGCCGCCCCCACGCTCTGGTCGTCGCGCCTCCGGGCGCCACCGCGGCCCGGCTGGCGGTGGAGGCGGAGCTGCACTTCCGGGGCTGGCCGGCCGCTGCGAGCCCGGCGGAGGCCGACCTGCTGCTGGTCTGCGGCGCGGAGGCGCCGCTCGCTCCGTACGTGGAGCGCGTCTGGCTGAGCATGGGCGTGCCTCGCGCGCGTGTACAGGTGGCGTCCGCGGCGGAGGCCGCGGAGGCGCTGACCCGGGCGCAGCGGCAGCTCGCGCGCGCTCCGGTCCGTTCGCCGGAGGCTGAAGACCGGGCCGGGCTCGACTCGCACGGCGGTCACGGCGGGCGCGAGTCGGACGGCGGTCACGGCGGCCACGAGGGGGGCGAGGAGGACGTGGCGGGGCTGCCGCTGGCCGACCGGGCCGACGACCGCGACGGCCTCGAGCTCGACCGGCTGCACGTGCCGCTGGGGCCGATCCTGGCCGACTGGCCGGCGGGGCTCGTGGTCCACGCCGAGCTGCAGGGGGACGTGATCCAGACCGCGGAAGTGGAGGTCCTGGCCGGCGAGGCGAGCGAGCCGCCGTTCTGGAACGAGCCCTGGCTGCGCTCCGAGCAGGGCGACACCGTGCTCCGCGGCGAGGCGGAGCGCAGGCGTGCCGCCGCGTACCTCGACAGCCTCGGACGACTGCTGGCGGTCGCGGGCTGGGAGGACGCGGCGCTCGGGGCGCGGCGGCTGCGCGACGCGGCGCTCGCCGGCGCGCCGGCGGCGGAGCTGCTCGGCTCCGCCGAGCGCTTCGCCCGCCGCGTCGGCCGATCGCGCACGCTGCGCTGGTCGACCGACTCGCTCGGCGTGGTCGACCGCGACTCCGCCCAGGCGGCCGGCGTGGCGGGCGCCGCGGGTGACGTGACCGCGCGCTGGCAGCGCTGGCTGACGGAGACGGTCGCGGCCCTCGGCCTCCTCGACGACGGCACGCCGCTCTGCACCGAGGATCTCGAGGGGCCGCGCGGGCCCCTCGGTGTTGCCGAGCCTCCGTCGGCTGCGCTGCTCTCGTTGTTGCCCGGGCTGCTCGAGGGTGCGGAGCTCGGCGGGGCGCGCCTGATCGTCGCGAGCGTCGACCCGGACCTCGACGAGGTTGCCTGGAGCCGCGCGAGGAAGGAGGCACTTGTCTAGCTCGGCCCCGCTCTGGTCGGTCCTCGTGCTGCCGGCCGTGCTGGTCGCGGCCGCCTGCGTGCTCGTCGCCGTCGAGTCGGCGCTCGCGGGGGGAAGCGCGCTCGCGCCGGCGCAGGAGGCGGCGCGTCTGCTCGTCCAGCAACGGCGGGCGACGGTAGCCGCCGACTCGCTACTGCGGCAGGCGGGGATCGTGACGCTGCCGGTCGCCGCCGTGCTGGCGGCGCTCGTGCTGCCGCTCGGCTTCCAGAGCGTCAGCGACCTCGGGGTGGGCGTCGTCTGGTTCAACGCGCTCGAGGTGCTCGCCTGGGCAGCGGTCTGGATGGTCGGTTGGGGCTCGAACTCGGCGTTCGGCCTCGTCGGCGCCTACCGCTACGTCGCACAGGGTCTGTGCTACGAGCTGCCGCACATGTTCGCGCTGATCACGGCGGCGCTCGCCGCGGAGACGCTGCGGGTCGGCGGCATCGTCGACGCGCAGGCCGGCCTCTGGCTCGTCGTCTGGATGCCGGTCGCGTTCCTTCTCTACCTGGGGAGCGCGCTCGCGATGTCGTTCTGGGGCCCGTTCGACCACCCGGTCTCTTCGGACGGAGCCGGCGGTGCCGCCGCCGAGCTGTCCGGAGCCGACCGGCTGCTCTTCCTCGCCGGGAGACGGCTGCTACTCGTCGTCTCGGCGGCGTTCTCGGTGCCGCTCTTCCTCGGCGGCGGGCACGGGCCGCTGCTGCCTCCGTGGCTGTGGACGCTCGTGAAGACGGCGGCAGTGCTCGCGCTCGTCGTGTCGGCGCGCCGGCGGCTGCCGACGATCCGGGCCGAGCGCCTCGCCGAGCTGGCCTGGGTAGTGCTGATCCCGCTCGCGATCGTGCAGGCGCTCGTGGTCGCCCTCGTGGTGCTGGGGCGCTAGCGGTGAGCGGCAACGGCTCAGCAGCGGCCGCCTGGGCGCTCGCGCTCATCGCGGTTGCGACGGGCTTCGGCGTCTTCCGTCTCAACTCGATGGCGCGGGTCACGTTCTCGCTGCTCGTCTCGTTCGTGGCTGCGGCCGGCGAGGTGCTGCTGCTCGGACTCGACTACCTCGGGCTGGTGATCGTCCTGATGATGGTGATCGAGATGGTGATCATGGTCGTGTTCATGGTCATGTACATGATGAACCCGGCCGGTCTCCGGCCGATGGCGATGCTCCACAACAAGCGCGGCTCGCTCTTCCTCGCGCTCACGACCTTCGCCGCCCTCGCCGCCGGGATCCTGCTCGTGCCGTGGCCGCAGCGGGCCGGGCGGCCGGCTGCCGATCCGACCTACGCGCTCGGGGAGGCGCTGATGGGAGGTCAGATGCTGACGATGATGACGCTCGGCCTCGCTCTGTTCGTCACCATCGTCGCGAGCGTCCTGCTCGCGACCCACCGCGGCCGCTACGACCGCTTCGGCGACGACCTCGACGCCGTACGACCCGACGACCCGGTGCCGGGCGGTGTTCGGCCGTGAGCCTCGAGCTGTTCCTCCTGCTCGCCGCCGCGCTCTTCTCGATCGGCCTGTACGGGGCCCTCTCCCAGCAGTCGATCGTGATGATCATGATGGGGCTCGAGCTGATGCTGAACGGCGTCGTCGTCGCGGCCGCCGCGTACTGGCACTACGTCGCGCCGCAGCGCACGGAGGGCCAGGTGGCGATCGTGCTCGCGATCACGGCTATGGCGATCGAGATGGCGATGGGCTTCGCCGTCACGACGGCGATCTTCCGCGCCCGGGATGTCGACATGACGGACATGGCGAGCGACCTGCGCGGATGAGCGCGCTCGCCTGGCTGCTGGTCGCCGTGCCGCTCGGCGCCGGCTCGCTGCTCGCCTGTCTCGGCCGTCGCGGAGCGGCGATCGCGCCGGCCGCGGGCATCACCGTCGCCGCCGTCACGCTCGCGCTCGCCGCCTCCGCGGCCGCGCTCCACCCGAGCGCCGGCGCGCCGCTCTTCGACGGCATCCGCGCAGAGCTCGCCGTCGACTCACTGTCGGCGGTGCTGGCCGTCACGGTGGCCGCGACGACGCTCGCCGTGCTCGTCTTCGCCGCAGCCGAGCTGGGGCGGGAAGAGGCGCGCTCGCGCTTCTTCGGGCTGATGCTGGTCTTCGCTGGCGCGATGCTGGTCACGGTCACCGCGACGACGCTCCCGCTCCTGCTGATGGGTTGGGAGGCGATGGGGGCGACGAGCTGGGCCCTGATCGGCTTCTGGTGGCGCGAGCCGCGCCGGGTGGAGGCGGCTCACACGGCGTTCCTGACCACGCGCGCCGCCGATCTCGGCCTCTACCTGGCGGCGGGCGCCGCGCTCGCGGGCGGCGTCGGCGGCCTTGCGCTCACCGAGCTGCCGCGGGCGCGCGCGCCCTGGCTCGGGGTCGTCACCGCGGGCGTCGTCCTGGCCGCGCTCGGCAAGTCGGCCCAGCTCCCGTTCAGCTTCTGGCTGTCGCGGGCGATGGAGGGGCCGAGCCCCGTGTCTGCGCTGCTGCACTCGGCCGCGATGGTCGTGGCCGGCGCATACCTGCTCTTGCGCCTGCAGCCGCTGCTGGTCGCGTCAGGTTGGGGGGAGCCGGCGGTCGCCTGGACAGGAGCGGTCACGGCGCTCGCGCTCGGGCTCGTCGCCGTCGCGCAGCGTGACCTGAAGCAGTTGCTCGCCGCCTCGACGTGCTCCCAGATCGGATTCATGGTCCTCGCCGCTGGAGTGGGCGGCGTCGCGGGCGGGACGCTGCAGCTCGTCGCGCACGCGGCGGCCAAGAGCCTGCTCTTCCTCGCCGCCGGCGCCTGGCTGGCCGCGCTCGGGACGAAGCAGCTGCCGGCGCTCCGCGGCGCCGCCCGGCGCTACCCGGCGGTCGGGTTGGCGTTCGGCGCGGGCGCGTTCGCGCTCGCCGGGCTGCCGCCGGCCTCGCTCTGGATCGGCAAGGACGAGCTGCTGGCTGCGGCGCTCGACCGCGACCCGGCGCTGTACGCAACCGGCCTCGCGGCCGCCGTCGTCTCCGCCGTCTACAGCGCGAAGGCCGCCTGGTACGTGTGGCAGCCGCTGCCGCCGAGCGCCGAGGCCGGCTACGACGAGGAGCGGAGCGGCACGCGGGGGGTGCCGGCCGCGATGCGCGTCGTCCTGGCGGCTCTCGCGCTGCCGGCCCTCGCGCTCGGCGTGCTCGCGCTGCCCGCGCTGGCCGACCCGCTTCGGCGGACGCTCGGCGCCGCCGGCGAGCCGGCGCCCGGGCTGTGGGAGCTCGCGCTCTCCGGGGGGCTCGCGGCCGCGGCCGCGGTCGTGACCTGGCGTTGGGGCGGGCGGCCCCTGCGGCTGCCGGCGGCGGTGCATGCCTGGCTGGCCGGATGGCTCGGCCTCGAGCGCGCCGCCCGCACCCTCGTCGTGCGGCCGACGCTGGCACTCGCCCACGCGCTCGCCGCGTTCGACGACCGCGTCCTCGACCGGGCGGTCGGCGGCGCCGCGCGCGGCGGTCTCGCCCTCGCGGCCCTCGCCGACCGTCGCGGAGAATGGTCGCTGGACGGGCTCGTGGCCGCCGTCGCCGGCGGCGCGCGCCGCCTCGGCGCGCTCGCTCGCCGCCCGCAGACGGGTCAGCTCCACCAGTACTACGCGCAGTCCGCCGCCGCCCTCGCCGCCCTCGCCCTCCTACTGGCCCTGGTCCGCTAGCCGGTGCTGAGCGCGATCGTCTTCCTGCCGCTGGCGGCGGCCGCCGTCCTGCTGGCCTTGCCGCGGCGGACGCCGGACCGGGTCTTCCTCGGCTCCTGGATCGCGGTGGCCGCCGCCGAGCTGGCGCTCGTCGTCGTCGCCTGGATCGGGCTCGACGCGGGCGGCGGCTTCCAGTACGAGACGCGGCGGCGCTGGATCCCGAGCGCGGACGTCGGCTACCACGTCGGCGTCGACGGTCTCTCGCTGCCGCTGGTCGCGCTCACAGCGGTGCTCTTCCTCGCCTGTGCCGTCTACTCGCTGCGCGAGACGCGCCGCCTCCGGAGCTACGTCTGCCTGTTCCTGTTCCTCGAGACCGTCTGCCTGGGCGCCTTCGTCGCGCTCGACCTGATCCTCTTCTTCGTCTTCTTCGACCTCTCCATCGTCGGCATGTACTTCGTGATCGCGGGCTGGGGCCACGCCGAGGCGCGCCGGGCCGCGCTCAAGTTCTTCCTCTACACCTTCCTCGGCTCGCTCGCGCTGCTGCTCGCCTTCATTGGCCTCTACCTGGCCGCGACGCCGCACACGTTCGACATGGTCGAGCTGATCCGCGCCAACCCCCTCGCCGGCCGCTCGCTGTACGGCGGGCTCGTCCTGCTCGCGCTGGGGCTCGGGCTCGCGGTCAAGACGCCCACCGTTCCCTTCCACACCTGGCTCCCGCCCGCCCACACGGAGGCGCCGCCGGCGGGCTCGGCGATCCTCGCCGGCGTGCTGCTCAAGCTCGGCACCTACGGCTTCGTCCGGCTCGCGATGCCGATGCTGCCGGAGAGCTGGCGGCGCTTCGCGCTCGTCTTCGTCGTCGTCGGTGTCGTGAGCGTCCTCTACGGCGCGCTCGTCGCGCTCGCCCAGCGCGACTTCAAGCGGATGGTCGCCTACACGAGCGTCAACCACATGGGCTACGTCGTCCTCGCGGTCGGTGCCGCCGGGATCCTGGGCGGGAGCGACGCGCAGGCACGCTCGCTCGCGGTCACCGGGGCGGTCACCCAGATGGTGAGCCATGGACTGATCACAGGCGCGCTCTTCCTGCTCTCCGGCGTGCTGTACGAGCGGGGTCGCACCTACGACCTGGAGGCCTACTCCGGGCTCGCCGAGCGGGCGCCCGCATTCGCGGGCCTCACCGCGGTCGCGGCGTTCGCCTCGCTCGGGCTGCCGGGCTTCTCCGGCTTCGTGGCCGAGTTCCAGATCTTCACGGGCAGCCTCGCCTCGCAGCCGGCGGCGACGGCGATCGCCCTGCTCGGAATCCTGATCACGGCGGCGCTCTTCCTCTGGGCGCTGCAGCGCCTGTTTCTCGGGCCGCTGCGGGTTCCGGCCGCGGGCGGCGTCGCCCGCACGTTCGCCGAGATCCGGGCGAGCGAGGCGGCGGCGATCGCGCCGCTCTTGGCGCTCGCGACCGTGATCGGCGTCCTGCCGCGCTTCCTGCTCGACGTGGTCGAGCCGGCCTCGCGGCTGCTCGTCCAGGTCGTCGGCCGGTGAACGAGCGACCGCTCCTGCTGCTACCGGAGCTGTTCCTCACCGCCTCGGCAGTCGTCGGGCTCCTGGCCGGGTCCTGGCTGCCCCGCCGTCGCCAGTGGCTCGTGGGGCTGCTCGCCGGGTCGGCCGCGGTGGCCGGGCTCGCCGCCACCGGCGTGGCCATGCGCGGCTCGCCCACCGTCGTCTTCGGGACGAGCTACGCGATCGACACGGCCACGAACGCGGTCCGGCTGCTGGTCCTCGCGGCGCTCCTGCTCCTGCTCGTGCTGTCCGCGGAGACGGTCTCGGGACACGCGCGCGAGACAGAGTTCTACGTGCTGCTCCAGCTCGGCGCGCTCGGGTCGATCCTGCTCGGCGGCGCGAACGACCTGCTGCTCGCCGTTGCCGCGTACCTGCTCGCGAGCGTCCCTCTCTACGCGCTGACCGGCTTTCGCAAGGACGCCGCCGGGACCGAGTCCGCCCTCAAGTACTACCTCGTCGGGGCGCTGCTCGGCGTGCTCATGCTCACCGGGGTCGTCGTCCTCTACGGCGTCACCCGCGCGACGGGGTACGGGGGGTTGGCGGCGGCGGTCGCGACGGCGCCGCCGGCGGTCGTGGCCGTCGGGGTGGTCGCAGTCCTCGCAGGGCTGCTCTTCAAGAGCGGCGGCGTCCCGGCTCACTTCTGGGTCCCCGACGTGACCGAAGGCGCCTCCGCGCCGGTCGGGGCGCTCGTCACGACGGTGCCCAAGATCGGCGGCCTCGTAGCCGTCTACCGGCTGGTCGCCGTCGCGCTCCCGGACGCTCCCGTCGACTGGCCGCTGCTCCTGGCCGTGCTCGCGGCCGCCTCGATGACCCTCGGGAACCTCGCCGCCTTCTTCCAGACGAGCGTCAAGCGCCTGCTCGCCTACTCGACCGTCAGCCAGGTCGGCTACCTGCTCATCGCCCCTGCGGTCGCGACGAGGAGCGACGTCGCGCTCGAGGGCCTGCTCTTCTACCTGGCCGCGTACACGGCGACGAACCTGGGCGCGTTCGCCGTCGTCAGCGAGCTGCCGGGCGCGCGCAGCCTGGACGACTACCGCGGCCTCGCCCGCCGCCATCCGGGGCTGGCGGCCGTGCTCGTGGTGTGCCTGCTGGGCCTCGTCGGGACGCCGCCGACCGCGGTCTTCTTCGGCAAGCTCGAGCTCTTCACCGCGGCCGTCGACGGCGGGTACGCCTGGCTCGCGGCCCTCGCCGTCCTCAACACCGTCGCGAGCCTCTTCTACTACCTGCGCTGGCTCGCGCCCGCACGGCTCGCCGCGCCGGAGGACGGCCGGGCCGGCCTGCTCGCCCCGGCCGGCCGCTGGGCCGGCCTCGGCGCGTACGCCGCCGGCACGGTCGCGCTGGGGCTCGGCCCGCTCGGCGGGGTGGTGCTGCCGCTGTTCGGCGGCCGCCTCTGGAGCTGAGCGCCGCTGCGCGGCTCCACGGGCCGGCGACTCTTGCCCGGCGAGCACGGGCGCCACGGGCCGGGCGGAGAGTAAGTGCTACAGTGCGGAGCACATGCCGGAGTCGGTGGGCGTTCGCGAGCTGCGACAGAATTTGAGCCGGTATCTGCGGCGGGTCAAGGCAGGGGAGCCGCTCGCCGTGACCGAGCGCGGGCGTGTGGTGGCGCGGCTCGTCCCTTCCGGGCCGGGCGTGGATCGGTACACCGAGCTCGCCGGCCGCTTCGGAACGACCGTCCCGCTGGAGCGTCTCGGCGAGATCGCGTCGCGAATCAAGGCTCCTGGCGCGCCCGCGGGCACTACCGATGCGGCGCTCGCCCCCGGCCGCCGCGAGCGGCGCTGACTCGCCCAGCGTGGCGGGCGTCTACCTGGATACGAGTGCGCTCGGCCGGGTGCTGCTCGGCGAGCCCACTGCCGGAGCAGTGCTGCAGGCGCTCGACGGCTTCGACCAGCACGTCTCCAGCCGGCTCCTGGGCGTCGAGCTCCGCCGCCTCGCTCTCCGCTCCGACCTGCTCGAGGCGGCGAGCAAGCTGCTCGCGGGAGTCGCGCTGGTACCGATCGACGAGGCGCTGCTCCAGGAGGCCGAGACCGCGACCCCGGCGACCGTGGCGACGCTCGACGCGATCCACCTCGTCACGGCTCTGCGGCTCTCCGCCGCCGGCTTCGTCGACGCGGTGCTGACCCATGACGAGCTCCTGGCGACGGGCGCGCGCCGGCACGGGTTGCCCGTGCTCTCTCCGGGGTGATCGCCGATGGCTCCCGGCCGCTCGAGGACGGTGCTACAGCTTCACGACGTTTCCTCTCCGGACTTTCCTCGCAGGCCTCCGCGCCGGGAGTTGCCGGCCTCATCCAGACGTTCTACTCTTCTTGCGTCATCTATTACAAGGAGTGTCAGATGTCGATTCTCGTTCGCTTTACCCCAGCTTCCATGACCGCCGAGCAGTACGACGAGGTCAGCGCCAAGATCCAGGCGAGCACGCAGTGGCCGCCCGACGGGCTGCAAGTCCATGTCTGCTTCGGCTCCGGCAACGCGCTCCGGGTGAGCGAGGTCTGGGAGTCGCGCGAGCAGCAGGAAGCGTTCGGCCGCGAGCTGATGCCGATCCTCTCCGAGGCGGGGATCGACGTCGAGAGCACCCAGCCGGAGTTTCTCGAGGTCCACAAGCTCGAGCTCGGCGGAGACGGAGCTTGATCTATCGCAGGTAAGCGCCGGCGTCCCGCGGCGGGATCGTGCCCCTCTGATGGGTAGTGCGCGTTCTGGTTCTTCGAAACTGCCCAATTCCGGTGATGGTCCCTCAAGATCGGGTGGATCAGCGTCGATGTGATCTCCGTGGCGAAGTTGAGTACCGACTCACCGGGGAGGGCGCTGCGCCCTTTTTCCGAGCGCGCGGAGCTGCCCCCGGCGAGCGCAGCCCTTGACGGTGGAGGGCAGGCCGGCGGAGCTCGGGGGTACTGCCCGCCGCTGTGCGTTTGGTCTTCGCCCTCGCTGCGGCGGGGCTCGTCGTGTTCTCGGTTGGTGCGAGCTGGCCTTCGCTCGCGCTACCCGGCGCCGCGCAGCAGACGCTGTATGTCGGGCTCTACGTTGCTGCGGCAGTGTTGGTCGCGTGGCGCGCCGTACGGCGTCGGCGCGAAGGCTGGGCTTGGCTGCTGGTCTCGGGCGGAATGCTCGCTTGGGCCGTCGGCTACGCGTACTTCTTCGCGTTCCTGAGCCGAAGCGCACATCCTCCTGCTCCCTCTCCGAGCGACGTTCTCTGGCTGTCCTACGACGTCCTCAGCTTTGCCGGTCTGCTGCTGCTGCTGCGCGCCAGGATGCTGCGCGGCTCCGGCAACCTGCTGTGGCTGAACGCCTCCAACACGCTGAGCGCCTTGCTCGTTGGCTCGGCGATCGTCACCGCGACAATCTTCGAGCCGCTCAGAGACCGCGCGGACGCGACGGTGGCAACGGTCACGACGGCCCTTCTGTACCCGCTGGCCGACCTCACGGTGCTGGTTCTTCTGTTCGCCATCTTCGCCGTGAATGGCTGGAGGCCGGGCAGGCGCTGGGTGCTCCTCGGGAGTGCGTGGCTCCTGCACGCGGGGGCCAACCTGTTCTACGTCAACCAGGCAGCGACCGGCAGTTACGTGGGTGGGGGGCTGCTCGACGCCAGCTGGCCGCTGGCGATGCTGGCGATCGCGTTC
>JBBSIG010000073.1:0-11352 GCA_038232215.1 Gaiellales bacterium
ACGCTCGCCACCGACTCCAGCACGCGCGTGCGCGAGAAGGGCGAGGCGTCGTCCGTCGACGCCCTGAAGGCGGGCGAGCGGGCGATGGTCTTCTCCATCGGGGGCAAGGCGACCCTGATCCGCTGCGTGAAGGCCGCGAAGACCAAGTACCAGTCTGTTGCAAGGATGGCCCGTGCGCCGGGCCATCCTTGCTCTCTAGGGTTCGGGGATGCGCGATCGGCTCGCCGGTCTGATGCGGGAGGTCTCCACGGCCGTCGTTGAGACGCCCGGCGAGCTCGACCGGGACCTGCGACGAAGAATCGCCGCCGGAGAGCCGGCGCCCGCCGAGCTCGCGACCTACGTGGAGAAGGTGCGGCGGCACGCCTACCGGGTCACCGACGCGGACGTCGATGCGCTCCGCGCGCGCGGGCTCTCGGACGACGGGATCTTCGAGCTGACGCTCGCGGCCGCCCTCGGCGCCGCCCGCACGAGGCTCGAGCGAGGGCTCGAGGCCCTGTGAGACTCGCGCAGGTCGAGCGCGCCCGCGAGCAGGGGCCGGACGTCGTCAAGGCGCTGACGTACCGGCCGGAGCTCTGGGGCAGTCCCTTCTCGGAGCTGCTGCAGAGCGTCATGCGCGGCCCGTCGGACTGGACGGCGGGGGAGCGCGAGCTCTTTGCCGCCTTCGTCTCCGCGCAGAACCAGTGTCCTTTCTGAACGGGCTCCCACCGCGCGGTCGCGTCGGAGGCGCTCGGTGAGGAGCTGGTGGACGCCGTGCTCGCCGACTGGCGAACGGCGCCGGTCGGCGAGGGGCTGCGCGAGACGCTCGGGCTCCTGCAGCGCGTCACCCTCCACCCCGACGAGGTGGCGCGCGACCACGTCGACCGAGTCCGCGCGGCCGGCGTCGGCGATGAGGCGATCGTCGACGCGCTCTACGTCTGCGCCGCCTTCAACCTGATCGATCGGGTCGCGGACGCGCTCGGGTTCGAGGTACCGCCGGCCGAGTACTTCCGGGCGGTCGCCGCCGACTTCCTCCGGGAGGGCTACTCGCACGGCCTCTGATATCGTTAACTTAGTTAACGAGATGAGGACTACTACCGAGACACCCGACGCGGTCGCGGTCGCGAACCGCCTCCGTCCCGCGCTGCTCAAGCTCAACCGTCACCTCCGGCGCGAGGTGCACTCGCTCGGCGTCACCGGGGGTCAGGTGTCGCTGCTCGTCGCGATCCGGCAGACCCCCGGGATCGGAGTCGGCGAGCTCGCGTCGCGGGAGCGCATGTCCGCTCCCGGGATGTCCAAATACGTGGCCCGGCTGGAGTCGGCGGGGCTCGTCCAGCGCAGCGCCGGCGCCGACCGGCGGCGCTTCGGCCTCGCGCTCACGGAGGAGGGCGAGCGGGTGCTTCGCTCCGTCAAGTCTCGCCGCACGGCCTGGCTCGCCTCGCGCCTGCGGGGGCTCTCGCCGGCCGAGCTGGAGGCGATCGACGCGGCCGTGGAGCCACTCGGGCGGCTGCTCGAGGAGGAGGCGTGAGGAGGACGTTCGCGAGTTTGCGGCTGCACCGGAACTACCGGCTCTTCTTCGGCGGCCAGGTGATCTCGGTCAGCGGCACCTGGATGCAGAACATCGCGCAGGTGTGGCTCGTCGTGCAGCTCACGCACTCGCCGCTCGCCCTCGGCGTTCTCGGCCTCTGCCGCTTCCTCCCCTTCACCCTCTTCGGCCTCGTGGGCGGCGCGCTCGTGGACCGGCTCGACTTCCGGCGCACGTTCATCGGCACCCAGGCCACGTCGATGACCATCTCCGGCGTGCTCGCGTTGCTCGCCCTCACCGGCCACGCGAGCGTCTGGCAGGTCGACGTGCTCGCCTTCCTGAACGGCACCGTACTCGTCCTCGACGCTCCCGCCCGGCAGTCGCTCACCTACCAGATGGTGGGCCGCGCCGAGCTGCCGAACGCGGTCGCGCTCAACTCGAGCATCTTCAACGCCTCCCGCATCGTAGGCCCGGCGCTCGGCGGGATCGTGATCGCGACGGCTGGCGTGGGCTGGTGCTTCGCGCTGAACGCCGTCAGCTTCCTCGCGGTGCTCGCGAGCGCACTCCTGATGCGGGCCGACGAGCTCCTCCCCGTCGAGCGCGACGACCACCGCTCGAGCGTCGTCTCGGGCATCCGCGAGGGTCTCGCGTTCGTACGGCGCACGCCCCGGATCGCGGCGGTGCTGACGATGCTGATCGTAATGGCGACCCTGTCCTTCAACTTCAACGTCCTGCTGGCCGTCCTCGCCGCCCAGACGCTCGACGCGGGGCCCCGCACGTTCGGGATCCTGTCCGCCTGCTTCGGCGCCGGCGCGCTCGCGGGCGCGCTCGCCTCGGCCTCGGTCGGCCGTGCGAGCTGGCGCTCGCTCGTCCTCGGAGCCGCCGGGTTCGGCTCGTTCCTGCTGCTCCTCGCTCTCTCGCGCTCCGTCCTCGTCTGCGGCGCCCTGCTCGTGGCCGCCGGCATCTGCTTCACCCTCTACACCTCGAACAGCAACTCCACCGTGCAGCTCAGCGTTCCCGATCGGCTGCGCGGGCGCGTGATGGGCCTCTACTACTACGCCTGGGCAGGAACGGGACCGGGGGGGAATCTCCTCGCCGGCTGGCTCGCGGCGCGCGGCGGCACACAGCTCGCGTTCGCGGTGGCGGGCGGGAGCGCGCTCGGCAGGGCCGCGCTCGGGGCGGCGCTCGGCGCGCGGCCCCGGTCCGGCGAGCCGTGGACGCAGAGCGCGCCCGACCGGCGGCCGCGCCCGGTGTAGACGGATCGAGCGCCTTCGGGCGCTATCGCCCGCCCCTCGGCGTGTCTGCCAGCCGGTAGAGCGCCGCCCACTGGCGCGGGCAGAGGTCGCGCGCCCGCGCCCGCGGGTCGAATCCGAGCTCGAGCGCGAGGCGTTTGAGCGTTCGCGGCGGGAACAGGGTGCGCGGGCCGCTCGCGAAGCCGCGGCGCACGAAGTCGGCGTAGCGGTCCGCGTGCTCCGACGGCACGAGCGGCGCCTCACGCCTGACCGTCCTCAGCACCGCGGCGTGGACGGCCGGCGGCGGCGCGAACACGCAGGGCGGCAGCCGGCGGACGACCCCGAGCTCGTGCCAGGCGCCCCAGAGAACGCCGAGGACCGTGCTCGGCCAGATCGCGGCGCGCTTGCACGCGAGCTCCCACTGGACGATCACGTCGGCCCGGCGGAGCGGGACGTCCGGGCTCAGCAGCCGGCGGAGCAGCTCCGTCGTCGAGCCGAACGGCAGGTTGGCGACGACCGAGAACGGCTCGCGCGGGAAGGGCA
This sequence comes from Gaiellales bacterium, assembly GCA_038232215.1. Lineage (GTDB taxonomy): Bacteria > Actinomycetota > Thermoleophilia > Gaiellales > Gaiellaceae > JBBSIG01. The sequence goes on from JBBSIG010000073.1 coordinate 3,277, forward strand.
GGGAGAGCGCGTCCACCTCCAGCACCCGCACACCGGCCAGCCGCCGCAGGCTCGCCGTCAGCCCAGGGTCGATCTCGACGGCGATCACCCGAGCACCCCGGAGCGCGAGCTGCGAGGTCAGCGCGCCGGTGCCCGCTCCGATGTCGAGCACGAGCTCGCCCGGCGCGACGCCGGCCGAGCGGACGAGCTCCGCCGCGAGCGCGCTACTGCGGAGGAAGTGCTGATCGCGACCGCCGCTGCGCGACTGCCGTCGCCCACGCTCGGCCACGGAAGACCACGGTCGTCATGGCCCGGAGTGTACCTCCGGGCCCGTGTCCCTACGAAACGCGGCGGCGTCGACGGAAGAACTGCCTGGGCTCGTCGCCCTCCGGCTCCTCGCCGAGCCCGCGCGTGGCCGCGAGGACGTCCTCCGGCTGCAGCCGCATCAGCTCGACGGCGTCGAGGTCGTCGAGCTCGGTGTCGCGCGCACCCGCGAGCCGCAGCGCCTGCGTGTTCAGCGACTGCTCGAAGATCGTCCGTGCATAGCGCGCGTTCCCGAAGCCCTCGCCGCGCTTGGCGCCCTCGAAGATCTCCCGCAGCGCCTCCTCCGCACCCTCGCCGAGCGTGTACTCGTTCTCGCGCGCGAACTTCTGCGTGATCCGGAGCAGCTCCGCGGTCGAGTAGTCCGGGAAGACGATCTCGCGCGAGAAGCGCGAGCGCAGGCCCGGATTCGAGTCGAGGAAGCGGTGCATCAGGCGCGGGTAGCCGGCGACGATCACGATCAGCCGGTGGCGGTAGTCCTCCATCCGCTTGAGGAGCGTCTCGACCGCCTCGGGGCCGAAGTCGAGCCGCTCGCCCTCGGGCGCGAGCGCGTACGCCTCGTCGATGAAGAGCACCCCGTCGAGCGCCCGCCTGATCGCGCGATCGGTCTTGATCGCGGTCGTGCCGACGTACTGGCCGACAAGGCCGGCACGATCGACCTCCACCAGGTGGCCCCGCTTCAGGAGGCCCATCGAGCGGTACATCTGTGCCAGCAGGCGCGCCACCGTCGTCTTCCCCGTGCCGGGGTTGCCGAGGAAGACGAGGTGCTGGGACGTCGCCACCTCGGGCAGGCCGTGCTCCTGGCGCTTCGCCTGGACGCGGAGGAAGGCCACGAGCGCGTGCACCTGGCTCTTGACCGTGGTCAGCCCCTCGAGCGAGTCGAGCTCGGCCTGGAGGTCGTCGAGGCTCCGCACGGCCTCCGGCTTCCTGCGGGAGTCGAGCTGCTCCGAGATCCACTCCCCGGCCGGCTCGGTGGCCGCGTTCTTGCGGAGCTGGTCGCCGAGCATCCTCAGGCCGCGACCGACGTCCTCGAGCGGATTGTGGGGCATGGACGCACTCTGCCACGCGCGGCCGGCCACTAACCACCGCCGCTCGTTCACGTCTTTGACAATTGCCGCGCGGGAGGTCAGCATCCGGGAGCGCCCAGAAAGGGGACGGCTTGGCTGAGGTGACGTTCGACCAGGTGGCCAAGATCTATGCGGACGGCACCCGAGCCGTGTCCGACATGGATCTGGAGATCCGAGACGGCGAGTTCATGGTGCTCGTGGGCCCCTCCGGCTGCGGGAAGACGACCGCGCTGCGGATGGTCGCGGGCCTCGAGGAGATCTCCGAGGGGCGCCTCAGCATCGGCGACCGCGTCGTCAACCACGTCCCTTCGCGCGACCGCGACATCGCCATGGTCTTCCAGAGCTACGCGCTCTACCCGCATCTCTCCGTCTACGAGAACATCGCCTTTGGCCTGAAGCTGAAGAAGATGCCGAAGGCGGAGATCGACAAGCGCGTCATGGACGCGAGCCGGATTCTCGGGCTCGAGCCCTTCCTGAAGCGAAAGCCCCGGGCGCTCTCGGGCGGCCAGCGCCAGCGGGTCGCGATGGGGCGGGCGATCGTCCGCCAGCCGCAGGCGTTCCTGATGGACGAGCCGCTCTCGAACCTCGACGCCAAGCTCCGCGTCCAGATGCGCGCCGAGATCAGCGGCCTCCAGCATGACCTCGGCGTGACGACGATCTACGTGACCCACGACCAGATCGAGGCCATGACGATGGGCGATCGGGTCGCCGTGATGCGAAAGGGCGAGCTGCAGCAGGTCGCCTCGCCGCAGGAGCTCTACGACCGGCCCGTCAACCTGTTCGTCGGAGGCTTCATCGGCAGCCCGGCCATGAACATGGTCGAGGCGACCCTCGAGCGGGCGAACGGCTCACTCGCCGCGGTGGCCGGGAGCCAGCGCGTCGCGCTCGGCGAGGAGACGCTCTCCACGCGGCCGGCCCTCCAGAGCTACGAGGGGCGAGAGGTCGTGCTCGGCATCCGGCCGGAGGATCTCGAGGACGCGGTGCTCGCGGACGAAACGCCTCCCGACCGCCGGCTGCACGGCAAGGTCGAGCTGCGAGAGGCGCTCGGCTCCGAGATCATGGTCCACTTCTCCGTCGACGCCCGGCCGGCCGTGACCGACGACGTCCGCGAGCTCGCACGGGACGTGGGCGACGACCGCGCCGTGGAGGAGCTCGACGAGGGACAGCACACGACCATGATCGGGCGGTTCGGCGCCCGCTCGGGCGTCCGCGAGCGGGAGGCCGTCGAAGTGGCGGTCGAGACGCGGGCGCTGCACTTCTTCGACCCCGAGACAGGCCTCGGGATCTACGACCAAGCACCGCAAACGAAAGGAGTCGCAGTATGAGCAGGCTTCGCCTGTATCTCCTGGCCCTCCCCGTGCTCGTTCTGGCGCTCGCCGCCGCGAGCACCGCCGGGGTCGGGAAAAAGGACAATGCCACCGTCTCGGGCAAGATCTCCGTGATCGCCGTCTGGACGGGCGAGGAGCAGAAGAACTTCGAGGCCGTCCTCGCCGGCTTCCACAAGAAGTACCCGGACGTCGACGTCAAGTACACCTCCGGCGGCGACAACACGCCCACGATCCTCTCGACGGCGGTCCAGGGCGGCAACCCGCCCGACGTCGCCGCCCTACCGCAGCCCGGACTGCTCAGGGACTTCGCCAAGAAGGGGGCCCTCAAGCCGATCACCTTCGCGAAGGGCACGATCTCGAAGAACTACGCACCGGTCTGGCTCGGCCTCGGCACGGTGAACGGCAAGCTCTACGGGCTCGTCTTCAAGGGAGCCAACAAGTCCACCATCTGGTACAACGTCAAAGCCTTCAAGCAGGCCGGCGTGCAGCCTCCGAAGACGTTCGACCAGCTGATCAAGATCGCCGGAACGCTGAAGGCGTCGGGCGTGACGCCCTTCTCGATCGGCGGCGCCGACGGCTGGACGCTGACCGACCTGTTCGAGAACATCTACCTGCGGCAGGCGGGCCCGGCCAAGTACGACCAGCTCGCGACACACAAGATCAAGTGGACGGACCCCTCGGTCACCGCCGCCCTGAAGACCATGGCGCAGGTGCTCGGAAACTCGTCCTACATCGCGGGCGGCACCTCGGGAGCGCTGCAGACCGACTTCCCGACCTCCGTCTCGCAGGCCTTCAGCACCCCGCCGAAGGCGGCGATGGTGATCGAGGCCGACTTCGTCGGCGGCGTGATCAAGTCCTCGACGAAGGCGAAGGCGAGAACGGGCTTCAACGTCTTCCCGTTCCCCTCGGTGAAGGGCTCGCCGCCGTCCGTGGTGGGAGCGGGCGACACCGTCGTCATGTTCAAGGACAACCCCGCCTCCCGTGCCCTCGTCTCGTACCTGGCGACGCCGCAGGCCGCGACGATCTGGGCCCAGAGGGGCGGCTTCTCCTCGCCGAACAAGAAGGTGAGCAGGAGCGCGTACCCGGACGAGATCACGAAGGCGACGGCCCTCGCGCTGGCACAGGCGAAGATCTTCCGCTTCGATCTCTCCGACCTGCAGCCCTCGTCGTTCGGCGGTACGGTCGGGCAGGGGGAGTTCAAGCTCTTCCAGGACTTCCTCAAGAACCCGAGCAACGTCAGCGGCATCGCCAAGCAGCTCGAGGCCTCGGCCGCGAAGGCGTACAGGGCCGGCAAGTAAGCAGCCGTTGAGCGGCAACATCACGGCGGAGCCCCGTCCTCGCGGGGCTCCGCCGACCGCGGAGCCCCGCCGCCTCGGCGGCCACGCCGTCACGGCGGGGTTCCTGCTGCCCGCGCTCGCCGTGCTCGCCGTCTGGATCGTCTACCCGACGGTCTACACGGTCGGACGCAGCTTCTACGGGCAGAGCGGGTTCGACAACTTCGTCGGCATCGACAACTACAAGACGCTCTTCACGAGCGACACGATCGTCACGGCGATCAAGAACAACGCCATCTGGGTGGGCGTCGTGCCCGCGCTGATCACGTCGCTCGGCCTCGTCTTCGCCGTGCTGACCGAGCGGGTGCGCTGGGCGGTCGCCTTCAAGACGGCCGTGTTCATGCCGATGGCGATCTCGCTCTTCGCCACCGGCGTGATCTGGCGGATCATGGACCTGCGGGAGCCGGACCGCGGCGCGGTGAACGCAGTCATCGGTGCCGTCAAGGACGGGCTCAGCCCGCCCGGGGCGCTCTCCGCGGCCGCACCCTCGACGGAGGGCCTCAGCGGCACGCCGAAGCAGGGGCTCGTGCTCAGGAAGACCATCCGCCCGGGCGAAACGGCGGCGCTCGGACTGACGGCGATCCCGCCCGAGGACTTGCCCGCAGACGCCGTCCAGGCAGTCCTGCCGAAGCCGGTGCAAGACGGAATCGCGGGCGTCGTCTGGCGCGACTTCAAGCCAGGCGGCGGGATTCCGGGCACGGTCGAGCAGGGCGAGGTCGGGCTGCCGGGCGTCACCGTCGAGTTGCGGGACGCGGCCGGCAAGACGGTCGACTCCACCTCGAGCGAGGCGAACGGCACGTTCACCTTCGAGCAGGTGGAGCCGGGCGCCTACCGCGCCGCGATCGGGCCGAAGACGTTCGCCCGACCGTTCGGGGGGGTCTCGTGGCTCGGCCCGAAGCTGATCACGCCGGCGATCATCATCGCCTACCTGTGGGTCTGGGCGGGCTTCGCGCTCGTCGTGATCGCGGCCGGACTGGCCGCGATCCCCCGAGACGTCCTCGAGGCCGCGCGAACCGACGGCGGCAACGAGTGGCAGGTGTTCCGGCGCGTGACCGTGCCCCTGCTCGCCCCGGTGCTGAGCGTGGTCTTCATCACGATGCTGATCAACGTGCTGAAGGTGTTCGACATCGTCCTGGCCGTCGCCCCCGGCTCCACGCAGGACGACGCGAACGTGATCGCGCTCGCGATGTGGCGAACGTCGTTCGGCGGGGTCAACGACTTCGGCCTCGGCTCGGCGATCGCCGTCTTCCTCTTCCTGCTCGTGATCCCGGTCCTCGCGCTGAACGTGCGCCGCTTCCGGAGGGAGGTCTAGCTCCTTTCCGGGCAAACGGTCATGGCGAGGACAGAGTGGATACGTTGGGAAAGGGGCTTGATGCTCCGGCTGCGCCTGCCCTCGCGCCCGCACGGCCTGCCGACCGCGTCTCCGCGGGGGAGTAGTTGATGGCGACCGTCGCGGTCGAGCGGCCGGCCTCGGAGAGCCTCTCCGCCAGGGTGCTGAGAGCTCTCGGGCGGGCGCCCGTCCACCTGTTCCTGCTGACGGTCGGGCTGCTCTGGCTCGTGCCGACGCTCGGGCTCTTCCTCACGTCGCTGCTCGCCCCGTCGGACTTCAACGCCAAGGGGTGGTGGCAGCTCTTCTCGAAACCGAGCGCCGCCACGTGGCAGAACTACCACGACCTCTTCCAGAACGCCCGCATCACCGACTCGCTCGTGACGACCGCGGAGATCGCGATCGGCGGCACCGTGCTGCCGATCCTGCTCGCCGCGCTCGCCGGCTACGCGTTCGCCTGGCTCGACTTCCCGGGACGAGACTGGCTCTTCATCGGCGTGATCGCGCTGCTCGTCGTGCCGCTGCAGATGGCGTTGATCCCGATCTTCTCGCTCTACAACAAGGTCGGCATCTTCGACACGGTCCTCAGCCTGATCCTCTTCCACACGGCTTTCGGACTGCCGTTCGCGATCTTCCTGTTGCGAAACTTCTTCATCGGCATCCCGAAGGACATCCTCGAGTCGGCGCGCATCGACGGCGCCTCCGAGCTGAAGATCTTCGTGCGCCTGATCCTGCCGCTCGGGCTGCCGGCGATCGCCTCGCTCGCCATCTTCCAGTTCCTGTGGACGTGGAACGACCTCCTGGTCGCGCTGACCTTCGGGCGGGACACGCAGCCGATCACCGTCGCGATCTTCTCCCAGCTCCGCCAGTTCGGATCGAACATCGAGCTGATCGCGCCCGCGTCGTTCGTGTCGCTCGTGATCCCGCTGGCGGTCTTCTTCGCGTTCCAGCGGTACTTCGTGCAGGGCCTGCTCGCCGGCTCGGTCAAGTAGCCGTGACAGCATCGTGCGCAGTCGTGGGCGGAGGCCTGGCGGGCTTCGTCGCGTATGCGACCCTGCGCCGCGGCGGGCTGGAGCCGGAGCAGATCGCCGTCTTCGGGACCGACCCGGACCCGGCGGCGAGCTGGCGCGTCCGCTCGGCGGCGATCCGCCAGCGGCGGATGCGCTCGGAGAGCGACGGGCACTGCCTGCCGACCTCGTTCCCCGGCCTGGCCGTGCGCTCCGCCGTCCGGAGGCGCACCGTCGTGCCCCTCGCCCAGAGCGTCTGCGACCGCTACCACCCGAGCGTCGCCGAGTTCCTCGAGCACGTCGACGAGCTGCGAGAGCGGAGCGGCTGGGACGAGAGCTTCGAGCTCGGCCGGATCGGGCGAGTGCGTCCCGTGGCGAGCGGCTTCGACCTCGACGGACGCGGAGTCTTCCCGCACGTGCTGCTGGCGCCGGGTCATCCCGGGCTCGCTGTCCCGGACCAGCTCGTCGGCGACCCGCGGGCCGTGCACGCGTACGAGCCCCACGAGTACGCGGGCTCGGTGGCCGTCGTCGGAGCCGGGATGGCAGCCGCCACCGAGTGGTTGAACGCGCTCGCCGCAGGCGCGTCGGTCGTCTCGGTGCGGCGGCGGGAGCCCGAGCGGAGGCCGCTGAACGTCCCGCGGCCGCTCTTCTCGCGCCGCGGGCTCGCCGCGTTCCACGCGGCGCCGGACGGGGAGCATGCAGCGCTCCTGCGAGGCTGGCTCGCCCCCTCGTACCCGCCCGGCCGAGCCTGGGACGAGCCGCTCCGGCTCGCGGCGGAGCACGGCCGCTTCTCGGTCGCCGGGGAGCTGAACGGGGCCGAGCAGGTGATCTGCGCGACCGGCTTCAGGCGCGGCTTCGAGCACGACCCGCTGCTAGCTCGGCTCGTCAGCGAGCACGGCCTCGCCACCGTCGACAGATGGATGGCGCTCGCGCCCGACTCGACCGTGCCCGGCCTCACGGACGAGCGGCGGACGCTCTCGCTCGCCGGCGCGCCCGCGCAGTGGGCGTTCCCCGCGGCGGACACGCTCGTGGGCGCCAAGCACGCGGCCCGAGGCTTTCTGCGAAAGGTGAGGCGTTGTCCTACACGCTGAGGGGCCGGCTGGAATCGCGCCTCGTCGCCGCGCTCGTACCGCTGCTCGCGGCCTGTGTGCTCGCCGGGCTCGCCCAGGCCTGGTGGCCGCTCCAGCTCGCGGCGCTCATGCTCGCGGTGGGAGTGGCGCTCGACGTGATCGTGTACCACCGCGCGCTGCCCTACCAACCAGGGTGGGCGGCGCTGCCGCTCGGGCTGCTCGAGCTCGTCGTCGTCATGGTGGCCGTCCGGGCCCTCGACGTCGAGGCGCCGCTCGCGGCCGCCCTCGGCCTCTTCGCCGCCTCGTGGGTGCTCGCGCAGGTCCTCGGCCACGCCGCGCTGCCGCTGGCGCGACTGTCCTACGCGGAGGAGGGAGGCGAGCTCGGGCGGGCTGGCCCCGTCCTCGCCGCGGTCGTCCTCGCCGTCCTGGCGTCGAGCGGCGGAGTCGCCTGGGCTCTGCGACCGCCGACCGTCCACCTCGCGGCGGGCGTCCACGAGGGCCCCCTCCGGATCGACCGCTCCCAGCGCCTGATCGGCGCGCCGGGTGCAGTCGTGCGAGGAGGAATCCACGTCACCGCCGACGACGTCACCATCCGGGGCGTCTCCGTCGTCGGCGGCGAGTACGGCATCTCGGTCGACGGCGC
>JBBSIG010000074.1:0-11350 GCA_038232215.1 Gaiellales bacterium
CCTACGGCGGCGGGATCACCGCGTGCTCGTCGACGAGGAAGATGGTCTGATCGCCGACGAACTTCGGCCGGTCGGCCGCGATCACGGAGGCGAAGGGCTCCTCGCTGAACGCCGTCCGGGCCGCCTCCTCGGAGTCGAACCAGACCTCGGCGAAGCCGTCGCAGCCCGCCGCCTCCGGCTCTTGGGCGACGTTGATCACGTAGCCCCGCGCTCCGGGAATGCCGCGGGCAAGCTCGGCATGCGGACCAAGCCAGTAGTCGGCGAACTGCTCGTGCGTGAGCCCCTCTCGGCGCCGGACGATGCTCACGCGCTTGACGATGCCCGCCTCCTCTCTCCCAGCGGGACGACGACGCACTGCTTCGGCAGCTCCTCGCCGGCCAGGAAGCCGCGCACGAGCTTCGCCGCGAGCGAGCCGATCTCGTCGTAGCCGTGATCGGTGCAGCCGGCCAGGTGAGGCGTCACCGTGCAGTTCTCGAGCGCGAGCAACGGGTTGTCCTGGGTCGGCGGCTCCTGCTCGAGCACGTCCACGACCGCAGCCGCGATCGTGCGCTTGCGAAGCGCCTGCGCGAGCGCGGCGGTGTCGACGACGGCACCGCGGGCGGCGTTCACGAGCAGCGCCGACGGCTTCATCCGCTCGAGCTCCCGAGGGCCGATCAGATGGCGGGTCGAGTCGTCGAGGACGACGTGCACGGAGACGACGTCCGCGCGCTCGAGGAGCTCCTCCAGCGGGAGCAGTCGAGCGCCGGCCGCGTCCGCGGCGTCGGGGGCGACGTGGGAGTCGTGCGCGAGCACGGTCATCCCGTGCGCACCGGCGAGCCGGGCCACCTCGCGCCCGATCGCTCCCAGCCCGACGATCCCGAGCGTCTTGCCGGGAAGCGCGCCGATCCGGCCGGCCCACTCGAGCCGCGCGTCGCCCCACTCGTCCGCGCGGACGGCCCGGTCGAGCTCCGTGAGGCGGCGAAAGTGGAGGAGCGCAGCCGCGAGCACGTACTCGGCCGGCCCGCTGAAGTTCACGCCGGTGGTTCGCACGACGCCGATGCCGTGCGCCTCCGCGGCCGCCAGGTCGATCGTGTCCGTACCGATCCCGCACTTGACGACGAGCCGCAGGCTCGACGCCGCGTCCAGCACGTCGGCGGTGACGTGGCTGATCGCGATGCACACCACCTCGGCGTCGCCGATCTCGGCGCGGAGGCTGGCCGCGTCGGTCGAGAAACGAGAGCCGCTGCTGAGCGCGACGCCGTCCAGCGACCCGAGCCGCTCCAGGAGTGCCATCCGCTCGCCGGCCTCCGTGTCGGCCACGTGCACGCGTCGCGGCTCGCTCACGCGACGCTCCCGGTACAGCGGTTGCGAGCGAGGAGCACGGGGCGAGGATAGTCGCCGGCACGCCGGGAGCGAGCGCTGGCCCGCTCCCGGCGTGCGCTCGGCCGTCTAGAAGTGGTACTTGTCGATGTTCTTCCTGTTGAACACGATCGGCTGGCCGGTGGTGACGATGCCGCCGGGCTCGACCGTCTTCTTCCCGAGCCGGCCGGCATCGAACTTCTGACCGGCCACGCCGGTCAGCCGGCCCGAGGCGACGGCGTCGGCCGCTCGGGTCGCGAGATAGCCGAGGTCGACGAAGCTCCAGAGCGCGAAGGACTTGACGCAGCCCTTCTTGACGAACGCCCGCATCTGGTTCGGGCCGCCGAGCCCGGTGATGTTGACCTTGCCGCACTTGCGCTGCTGCTGGACGACCCGCGCGGCCGCGGGCAGGCCGACGGAGGTGGGGGAGATGATCCCCTTCAGCTTCGGGTAGGCGGTGAGGAGCGCCTGCGCCTCCTCGGTCGACTTGGTCGGATCGTCGTTGCCGTACGCGATCTTGACGAGCTTCATGCGCTTGTACCTCGGCTTCTTGAGCTCCTTCTTCATGAAGCCGATCCACGTGTTCTGGTTCGACGAGGTCGGGGTCGCCGACAGGATCGCGAACTGGCCCGTGTAGCGCATCTGCTTCCCGAGCTCCACGACCTCGACGGCTCCGATCGACTGCGCGCTCGCCGGCCGGGCGAAGATCGTCCGGGCGGTCGGTGCGACATCGGCGTCGAAGGACACGACCTTCGTCCCCCTTCGCGCCGCCTTCTTGAGCGCGGGCGCCAGGGCGTTCGGATCGTTGCCCGAGATGATGATCGCGTCGTAGCGCTGCTGGACGGCGTTGTTGATGAACTGGATCTGCTGGCCGACGTCCGGCTTCGACGGCCCGCCGTACTTGACCGTGTCGCCGAGCTGCTTCGCCGCCTGCTGCGCGCCCTGGTTCGACTGGGTGAACGGATCGATGCCGACGAACTTCGGCAGCAGGAAGAACTTGTAGCCCTTGCTCGCGACCCCGTGGGCGGCGGGCGCCTCCGTCCGCGCCTGCGCGGCGGCGACGAGCGCGACCGTGACCAAGACGAGCAGGACCGGTATCACGGCTCTCTTCGACACTTGCACGACCTCCTTCTGCTTGCTTGGACGACCTCTATGTCTTGGACGAAACGGCGACTTCCTCCGAACGCGGCACCTCCCCTCGTCCACCCGTCGCGCGAGCGCGCCCGCCCCAGCGAGTACGCGCGAACTGTGACAGGTTTCCCGCCACGATGGCCCCGAGGAGGAGCGCTCCGATCACGATTCCTTGGGTGTCGGCGGAGATGTTGGCGAGCCCCATGCCGTTGCGCAGGGTCGCGATCAGGATCATGGCGAGCACGACGCCCGCGATCGACCCGGAGCCGCCGAAGATGTTGACGCCGCCGAGGACGACCGCGGTCACCACGTCGAGCAGGAACTCGTTTCCCACGTCGGCCCGCGCGCTCCCGTAGTAGCCGATCAGCACCACGGCCGCGATTCCGGCCATGGATCCCGAGAGCGCGAACAGGGCGACCCGCATGCGGCTGACGGGGAGGCCCGAGAAGCGCGCCGCCTCGCGGTTGGAGCCGATGGCGTAGAGGTAGCGGCCGAAGCGCGTCGCGTGCAGGAGCACCCCGAGGAGAAGCGCGAAGCCGAGCAGGATCAGGAGCGCGATCGGAACGAGCTCGCCGGGGCCCGTGTAGCCCGCGCCGAGCTGACTCCAGCCCTCGGGCAACCCGGTCACGGGCTCGCCGCCGAGGATCACGAACGCGAGCCCGCGGAAGGCCGCGAGCGTGCCGAGCGTTACGGCCAGCGAGGGCAGATTCAGCAGGCCGACGAGGACGCCGTTGAAGAGTCCGAGCCCCGTCCCGACCGCGAGCCCGGCCGCGCTCGCCACCCAGACGTTCGCCCCAGCGTCCCACACGCGCGCGAGGACGACCGCGCTGACGGCGAGGGTGGAGGCGACCGAGATGTCGATCTCGCCGGCGATGACGACGAAGGTCAAGCCGAGCGCGAGCAGGCCGACGGCGATGTACGGCGTGAGCAGGTCGAGGAGATTGCCGGTGTCGAGGAAGTACGGCGAGAGCGTCGTGCTCCAGGCTCCCGCTGCCACGATCAGGAGCACGAGCAGCGCCTCCCAGCGGCCGAACGTCGCGCGGGCGAGAGCGAGCGCCTTCACGCCGGCGACTCCCTGGCCTCGGCGCGGGCCTCGGCGACCTCGCGCCGGCGCCGTCTCCGCAGCGCCTCCTGGAGCCGCTGCGTGACGAGCGCGTCGATCGTGACGGCCACGACGATCGCGAAGCCCTGGAAGGTGATCTTCCAGAACTCCGAGATCCGGAGCAGGGTGAACCCGTTCGCGATCGTGCCGACGAGGAGCGCGCCGATCACTGCTCCGAGCACCGTGCCCGAGCCGCCGAAGACGTTGACCCCGCCGATCACGGCGGCCGTGATGACGTCGAACTCGAACCCCGAGGCGGAGACGGCGTTGAGCGTGCCGAAGCGGGCCGCCCACATGAAGCCGCCGAGCCCGGCGAGCGCGCCGCTCAGCGTCAGCGCCAGGATCACGCGCCGCGTGACCGCGATTCCCGCGAACCTCGCCGCCGCGGGATTGGAGCCGATCGCGTAGAAGTCCCGGCCGGAGGACGTCCAGTGCAGGAACGCCGATCCGAGCACCACGACGACGACCGCCACGAAGAGGAGGAACGGCGTCCCGAGCACCTTCCTCGTGGCGAGGTCGAGGAACCCGTTCGGCAGATCGCTCTGGTTGATGGTCACGCCGTGCGCCCGCTGGAACACGAGGCCCCGGTAGATCGAGAGGGTCGCGAGCGTCGCGATGATCGCCGGCACGCGGGCGACCGCCACGAGCAGCCCGTTCGCGAGGCCGCAGGCCGTGCCCACGGCGACCGCGAGGAGCGCCGCGACCCAGAGCGAGAGGCCGTGGTGGTGCGCGAGCGTCTGCGCCGTGATCACCGCGGTCAGACCGACGATCGAGCCGACGCTGAGGTCGATGTTGCGGGTCAGGATGACCATCGTCTGGCCGACGGCGACGACGATCACGATCGCGACGTTCGTGCCGATGTCCTGGAGGTTGTCGCCGGTCAGGAAGTTCGTCGCGCGGAGCGTGAAGAAGAGTCCGGTGGCGAGCAGCGCGACGAGGATCCCGAACTCGCGCAGGCGGAACGCCGTCGCCGCGAGAGCCTGCGCCTGGGTTCCGCGGGCGCTCATGCGGGGCGGACTCCCGTCGCGGCCTCGAGCACGCGCTCGGAGTCGGCCTCGTCGCGCGTGAGCTCGGCCGCCACCGTCCCCTCCCGAAGGACCACGATGCGGTCGCTCATCCCGAGCAGCTCCGGCAGCTCCGACGAGATGAGGACGATCGCGAGGCCCTCGCCGGCGAGGGTGGAGATCGTCCGGTGGACGTCCGCCTTCGTGGCGACGTCGACGCCCCGAGTGGGCTCGTCGAGGATGAGGACGCGTGGCTCCGCAGCGAGCCACTTCGAGAGCACCACCTTCTGCTGGGTGCCGCCCGAGAGCGCCTCGACGGGCTGGCGCGCCGAGGTGGCCTTGATCCGCAGCCGCTCCATGAAGCGCTCAGCGAGCCGCCGCTCGCGCCCCGGTCGCAGGAAGCCCCCGGGCGAGAGCCGGGGGAGGATCGCCATGGACGTGTTCGTCGCCACCGCCATCGTCTGGACCAGCCCCTGCGCGAGACGATCCTCCGGGAGGTAGGCGAGGCCCCTGCGCAGGGCGGCGCGCGGCGAGCGCGGGTGGAAGGGGGTACCGTCGAGCCGCACCTCGCCGCCGTCGTGTGGATCGATGCCGAACAGGCTCCGCGCGACCTCGCTGCGCCCCGCGCCCACGAGCCCGCCGAGGCCCAGGATCTCGCCGCGGCGAACCGTGAAGCTCACGTCCGAGAACGTGCCGCGTCGCGTGAAGCTCCGCAGCTCGAGCGCGGGCTCCCCGATCTCCGCCTCCTCCTTCGGGAAGAGCTGGTCGAGCGTGCGGCCGACCATGAGCCTGATCATCTCCGCGTGGCTCAGCTCGGCGGCCGGGCGGGTCGCCACGTGTCGGCCGTCCCGGAGCACCGAGACGGTGTCCGAGATGGCGCTGATCTCCTCGAGGCGATGGCTGACGAAGAGGATCGCGACGCCGCGCGCGGAGAGCTGCCGGACGATCGCGAAGAGCGCGTCGACCTCCCGCGGCGAGAGTGCGGCCGTCGGCTCGTCCATGATCAGGAGGCGCGCCTCGGCCGTGAGCGCCTTCGCGATCTCCAGCAGTTGCCGATCGGCCACCCCGAGGCCGCGCACCGGGGTGTCCGGGTCCAGGTCGACCTCGATGTCGGAGAGAACGCGGCGCGTCTCCCTCTTCATCGCGCCCCAGTCCACGGTCCCGAGCCGACTCCTGGGGCGGCGACCGGCGAAGATGTTCTCCGCCACCCGGAGGTCGGGGAAGACGGTCGGCTCCTGGTACATCGCCGCGATCCCGAGGCGGTGCGCCGCATGCGGGTCGGCGATTCGCTGCTGCACGCCCTCGATCAGCAGCTCGCCCTCGTCGGGCTGCTCGACGCCGGTCAGGATCTTGACGAGTGTCGACTTGCCCGCCCCGTTCTCGCCCACGAGCGCGTGCACCTTGCCGGCCTCGAGCGCGAGGTCGACCTCCGCGAGCGCGCGCACCCCGCCGAAGCTGCGCGAGATCCCGCGAAGCTCGACGAGCGGAGCGTCTGAGCGTTCTTCCCTCACGCGTGGAGCTCTATTTCACGCCCCGGCCCGGCCCCCGTCAAGGGACGAGGACGCTCCGCAGCACGCGTCCTGCGCGCAGGTCCTCGAGCGCCTCGTTGCCCTCCTCGAGCGGGCGCTGCCTCGCGGTCAGGTGGTCGGCCCTGATCGCGCCGGCGAGATACAGCCCGATCACCTCCCGCACGTCGTCCGCGGTGAAGCCTCTCGAGCCGAGGAGCGTCAGCTCGCGCCAGATCAGGTCGACCGCCCGGGTCGAGAACGGCTCGAGCGTGGAGCCGACGAAGACCACCCGCCCGGCGTAGCCGGCGAGCGCGATCGCCTCCTCGTCGAGCTGCGCCGAGGCCGCGCACTGGATCACGACATCTGCGCCGTGCCCGCCGCACGCTTCACGCGCGTCCTCGATCCGGACGGCCTCGTCCGCCCCCAGCGAGCGGGCCAGCGCGAGCTTCTCCTCGCTCCGGCTGACCGCGACGACTCGGGCGCCCAGGTGCTTCCCGAGCTGCACCGCGTTGGAGCCGATCCCGCCGATGCCGAGCACGGCGAGCGTCTCGCCGGCCTGGAGGCGCGCGAGACTCGTCAGCGCGTGGTACGGCGTCCCGACGGCGTCGGTGAGCACGGCGAGGACGGCCGGGTCGATCGGCTCCGGCACGGGAACGAGCGTCCCGGCGGGCCGTACGACGTAGTCGGCGAACGCGCCGTCGACGTCGACGCCCATGCGTCGCACCGCGGGGCCGAGGTTCGGCCTCGGCGCGCCCGGCTCGTTCTCGATGTAGTAGAGCGCGACCTGCTCGCCGACCCGGAGGCCGTCGACGCCCGGACCGAGCGCGTCGACCACGCCCGCCGCCTCGTGTCCCGGCACGACGGGCAGCTTGTCGGCGCCGAAGCCGCCCTTCTGCAGGAAGAGGTCGGAGCCGCAGACTCCGCACGCCTCGATCCGGACGCGGGCCTCGCCCGCCGCGGGCTCGGGCACCGGCCGCTCGACGAGTTGCAGCGGCGCGCCGACCTCCGCCAGCTCGAGCGCCCGCATCAGTCGATCAGGAAGCCGCCGTTGATGTCGACCACCTCGCCCGTGATGTAGCCGGCGTGCTCGGAGCAGAGGAAGGCGACGAGGTCGGCCACGTCGTCCGGCGTCCCGAGCCTGCCGATCGGCACCCGCCCGCGCATGTCGGGCATGACCGCGATCATCTCCGTGTCGATCAGCGCAGGGGCGAGAGCGTTCGCGGTCACGCCCGTCGGCGCGTACTCGCTCGCGATCGACTTCACGAGCGCCATCAGCCCGGCCTTCGAGGCGGCGTACGCGCCCATGCTCTTGGCGCCGCCCGTCTTGCCGGCGCTCGAGCCGATGCCCACGACGCGTCCGTAGCCTCTTTCGCGCATCCTGGGCAGCGCCCGGCGCGCACAGAGGAACGCCCCCGTCAGGTTGACGTCGATCGTCCGCCGCCACGAGGCGGTCGTCGTCTCCTCGAAGGGCTCGATCACGAAGATGCCGGCGTTGAGGACGAGCAGGTCGACCGAGCCGAGCTCGGCCTCGATCCGGGCGAACGCTCGCTCGACGGAGTTCTCGTCCGCCACGTCGAGCTCCACCCCGAGCACGCCGTCGAGGACGGGCGCCTCGAGGTCGCCGACCGCCACGCTGGCGCCGAGGTCCCGCAGCCGCTCGCCGATTCGGCGCCCGATCCCGCGTGCGCCGCCCGTGACGAGCGCGACGCGGCCGTCGAAGCCGTCGAGGCGCATCATGCGGCCGGCTCCAGCGCGATCAGCGCGGCCGTCGCGATTGCCTCGGGCGAGAGGCCGTACTCCTCGTACACGGCCGGCTGGCTGCCCACCTGGCCGAAGCGGTCGACGCCGAGCGGCACCGTCCGAGGGGCGCCCAGGCAGGCTCCGACGAACGCGAGCGAGTGCGACGCTCCGTCGATCACGGTGACGACGGGAAGGCCGCGCTCGTCGGCCGGCGTCAGCCGCTCGAGGTGGCTCGGCCGGCTCACGCGCCCGTCCTGGAGGGGCGCGAGCCGGCTCGCGCGCCAGTCGCGGTAGACCCGGGCCGGGGACGAGAGGACGAGCACGATTGCCTCGACGCCCTCGTCCCCGGCGAGCAGATCCGCCGCGGCAAGGGTCTCCGGCACGAGCGCGCCGCAGGTGGCGAGGCGGACGCGATCATCGCCCCGACCGGGCTCGCGCAGCCGGAAGCAGCCCGCCACGACGTCGGCCCGCACCGCCTCCTCGCCTCTGCGCTCGACGAGCGCGGCGAACGGCCGCTGGTCGATCGGCTTCGTCGAGAGGCGCAGGTAGAGCGCGTCTCCATCCGGCTCCTGCAGCCGGCGCAGGCCGTCGAGCAGGAGCCACTCGAGCTCGCGGCCGAAGCACGGCTCGGCGTAGGTGACGCCCGGCGTCTCGATCCCGATCCCCGGCGTGATCGTCGACTGGTGCGCGCCGCCCTCGCGCGAGAGGCTGATGCCGGAGGGCGTGCCCGCGAGCACGAAGCGCGAGCCGGAGTAGGTCGAGTAGATCATCCCCTCCAGCCCGCGCGCGACGAAGGGGTCGTAGAGCGTCCCGATCGGGAACAGGCGCTCGCCGCTGTAGTCGACCGTGAGCCCGAGCTGGCCCAGCATCAACAGGAGGTTCATCTCCGAGATCCCGAACTCCACGTGCCGTCCGGTCGGCCGAACCTGCCAGCGCAGGGGGGAGTCCTCGGCCTCGTCGTAGACGGGCTCCTCTTCGGGCGCCCAGACGCCGACCTTGTTGATCCAGCCGCCCAGGTTCGTCGAGACGCTCACGTCCGGGGAGATCGTCACGAGTCGCGGCGCCAGCTCCTCGAGGCGAGACAGATCGAGGAGCGCGCGGCCGAAGGCGGCCTGGGTGGAGGTCTTCGCGCTGTCGCGGGTGGAGATCGCGGCGGGGATCTCGATGGACGGCCGTGGCGGCGTCTCGGGCCTCGCGAGCCGCTCGGCCGCCGCGCGGACGAGGCGTCCTTCGGCGCTGTCCGGCGCGAATCCGTCCCACTCGTCCTCGGCGCTCAGCCCGCAGGCCGAGCGCAGATCGTCGATCTCCGCGGCCCCGAGCAGCGCGGAGTGGTTCATCGGACGCCCGGCGATCGGCAGCCCGAAGCCCTTGATCGTGTATGCGAAGACGACGGTCGGCCGCTCGTCGAGGCGTGCCCTCTCGAATGCCTCGAGCAGATCGGCGAGATCGTGCCCGCCGAGGTCCTGCACGAGCGGGCCGGCTTCGCCGGGATACTCCTCGAGGAGCGCCGAGAGGCTGCGTGACTCGTCGGGCGAGAGCCCGTCGAGCAGCGTGCGGACGACGACGTCCTCGCTCGCGCCGAAGAGGGCCTGGTACTGCTGGTTCGGCATCTCGTCGATCCGCCGGCGTAGAAGCTCCCCTCCGTCCTTCGCGAACGCCTCCCGCAAGCGGCGGCCGTACTTGAGCTCGAGCACCTGCCAGCCGAGGGTCGCGAACTGCTGCTCGAGCACGGCGGCCTTGATTCCGGGAATGACGCGATCGAGGCTCTGGCGGTTGAAGTCGACCACCCAGAGGACGTTGCCGAGTCGCTGCGTGAGCGGCTCGAGGAGCGCCTCCCAGACGTTGCCCTCGTCGAGCTCGGCGTCGCCGAGCAGCGAGATGAAGCGCCCGCCCGTGCCGCGGCCGAAGTGGCTCTCGACGTACCGGTCTGCGAGCGCGCCGAAGAGCGGCGCCGCCGAGCCGAGGCCGACCGAGCCGGTCGAGTAGTCGACGGGGAAGACGTCCTTCGTCCTGCTCGGATAGGCCTGGAGCCCGCCGAAGTCGCGCAGCCGGGTGAGGTACTCGCGGGGCAGCCGGCCGAGCAGGTATTCGAGCGCGTGCAGCACCGGGGAGGCGTGGGGCTTGACCGACACTCGATCCTCGGCTTGGAGGTCCGCCAGGTAGAGGGCGGTCATCAGGTTCACCATCGAGGCGGAGGACGCCTGGTGGCCGCCGACCTTCAGCTCGTCCTCCTTCGGGCGCTCCCGGTTCGCGTGGTCGACGATGCGAACCGCGAGCCAGAGCACGCGGCGCGCGACCGCGGCGAGAGCGTCGAGGTCGACGCTCTTCCGGGTGGTCGGGCTGTTTCCGGCAGCGATGGCTGTCGCGCTCTCCATGACGTCCCCTTGTGCTAGGAACCGATTCCAGGTGACTCTAACCCAATGACCGCGGCTCTTCTCGCCCTGGTCGCGGCCGCGAGCCTCGCTGCGGGGTATGCGCTGACGAAGCGCTTCGTGGCGGCGTACCCGCCACGGCAGCTGATCGGGCCGCTCTACGGACTGAACGCCGTGCTCCTGCTGCCCGCGGTGCCGTTCGCGTCCTGGCGCTGGTCGTGGCACATCGCGCTCCTGCTCGCGGTCTCCGTCGTCGCGATGGCCGGGGTCACGATCTCGATCTTCGACCTGCTGGTGTACGGGAGCGCCGGTGCCGTGGCGACCGGCCAGGCGCTGAGCCCGCTGCCCGCCGTCCTCTTCACGGGGTTGCTCCTCCCGGGCGGCGTCTCGGCGGTCGACGCGCTCGTCGCGGTGGGGCTGACCGCTGCGGTCGTGCTCGCGCTCGGCGACGCCTTCGGCACGTTGACTCGACGCCGCGTCGGCCTGATCGTCCTCATGGGGGCGACCGGCGCGGGGCTCCTGACCGTGCTGACCGCGCTCCTGACGCGGGAGGGGGTCGGGATCGTCGAGATCTACGTCCTGCGGACGGCGGCGTCGGCGATCATCTGGACGGCGCTCGTGCCGCCGCGCGAGGTGCCCGTCCGGGCGCTGCCGAAGCTGAGCGTCCGGGCGGGATTCCTGACGCTCCACTTCGCGCTCGTGATCGCGGCCGTCGAGCGAGGGAGCCCCGCGACCGTTCAGACCCTCGTCGCGACGGCGCCCCTGCTTCTGCTCCTCGGCTCGTTCGTGGTGAGCCGCGAGCGTCCGCCGCGTCGGGTCGCGCTCGCCGCGCTCGCCGTCGCGGCCGGCGTCCTGGTCGTCCTCACCACCTGAACGAATCGTCACACAGAAGTCACACGCCGTCACACTTCCGTGACGGTGCCTGGCACCGTCACGGGTGATCCACAGGCAGCCGCGCCGCAGCACCGCCAGGCGGCCCGCTTTCCTCCTACAGGATCCGGCTGCCTGTGGAAGGTTCGCGACGGTGTCTGACCCCGTCCGGCGCTCCTCGGCGCCGGGGACTTGACGCCGGAATCGTTACCGGGGATGCTCGCTCCGATGGTCTCGGCGGCGTCCTACCCGCTCCTCGTCCCGGACGAGCCGGGCGAGGTGCCC
>JBBSIG010000075.1:0-11174 GCA_038232215.1 Gaiellales bacterium
CCCTCGAGCAGCTCGTCGAACGAGTCGGCGAACTTCTGCACGCCCTCCTCCTCGAGCGTGAGCACCACGTCGTCGTAGTCGACGCCGACCCGGGCGAGCTGCTCGAGCAGGCGCTCCGCCTCGTCCACTCCCCGCGTGAGCGTGTCCGTGACCTTTCCGTGATCCTGGAAGGCGTCGATCGTCTCCTGCGGCATCGTGTTCACCGTGTCGGGCCCGATCAGCTCCTCGACGTACATCGTGTCGCGATAGTCGGGGTTCTTGACGGAGGTGGAGGCCCAGAGGCAGCGCTGCCTCGTCGCGCCCTTCCCGGCGAGGTACTCCCAGCGCTCGCCGGAGAACGCCTCCTGGTAGTGCCGGTAGGCGAGCTTCGCGTTTGCGATCGCGAGCTTCCCCTTGAGTCGCAGAGCGTCGCCGCCGATCTCGTCCAGCCGCCTGTCCGCCTCGGTGTCGGCCCGCGAGACGAAGAAGCTCGCCACCGACGCGACGTGCGTCGGGTCGCCCCCGGCCGCGACGAGCCGCTCCAGCCCACGGACGTAAGCCTCGACGACCTCGGCGTAGCGCGCGAGCGAGAAGATCAGGGTCACGTTGATGTTCTTCCCGCCGGCGATCATGTCCTCGATCGCCCCCAGCCCGGGCTTCGTGGCCGGGATCTTCACGTGCAGGTTCGGCTTCTCGATCAGCCCGTGCAGGCGCTTCGCCTGCTCGTAGGTTCCCTCGCGGTCGTAGGCCAGCGTCGGGTCGACCTCCCACGAGACGTAGCCGTCCTGACCCTCGCCCTCGTCCCAGACGCGGCCCAGGAGGTCGCACGCCTCCGCGACGTCGCGGCGGGCGAGCCGGGTGAAGATCTCCGCGGGGTCGGTCTCGCCCTCGTCGAAGAGCTCCTGCAGCTGCTCGTCGTAGGCGTTGCCCTGCGAGATCGCCTTCTGGAAGATCGTCGGGTTGGACGTCACTCCGACGACGGCGTCCTCGCGCATCATCCGCTCGAGCTCGCCCTCGTGTAGCAGGTCGCGCGAGAGGTAGTCGATCCAGACACTGACGCCGAGCTCGGACAAATCGTGCAGCTTGCTCTTGGCCATGAGGCCCTCCTTTTCAACCACTGGTCATCGTCCGCTCCATCGCCCTGATCTTGTCCAGGCGGCGGACGTATCGCTCGCCTCCGTCGAAGCTCGCGCCGAGGAACGCGCGGACGAGCTCCGCGGCGAGCTCTGCGCCGACGATCTCCGAGCCGAGGCAGAGGACGTTCATGTCGTCGTGCTCGACGCCCTGGTGGGCCGAGTACGCATCGTGGCAGATCGCCGCGCGGACCTCGGCCAGCTTGCACGCGGCGACGGCGGCCCCGACCCCGGAGCCGCAGACGAGGACGCCTCGCTCGGCGGCGCCGCCGAGGACGGCCTCGCCGATCTCCCGCGCCTTGTCGGGGTAGTCGACGCTCGGCTCGGGCGCCTCCACTCCCAGGTCGATCGTCTCGTGCCCGAGCGCCTCGACCTCCTCGAGCACCCGCGCGCGCAGCTTCGTGCCGCGGTGGTCGAACGCGACGGCGACCTTCAAGAGCGCCCTGCGGCGAGCCGCAACCTCGTCGCGGGTGGAGGCCCGACCCGCGTGGCGCTCACGAGACTCGTTCGAGCAGCGCGGTGGCCTGCTCGACGATGTTGTCCGGCGTGTAGCCGAGCCGCTCGAGCACGGTCGTCCCGGGCGCCGACGAGCCGAACCGGTCGAGCGACACCGAGCTGCCGTGATCGCCGACCCACTGCTTCCAGCCGAGGGAGACGCCCGCCTCGACGGCGAGCCGCCCCCGGACGTCGGGCGGCAGCACCTCGTCGCGGTACTCGGCGGGCTGCTGCTCGAAGAGCTCCCAGCACGGCATCGAGACGACTCTCGCCTTGACACCCTGCCCCGCGAGCCGCTTCGCCGCCTCCAGCGAGATCCAGACCTCGGAGCCCGTCGCGAGGAGGATCAGGTCGGGAGCGCCGTTCGCGCCCTCCGCCTCCCAGAGCGTGTACGCCCCCCGCTCGACGCCCTCCGCCGAGGCGACCTCCGTGCGGTCGAGCGTCGGCACCTTCTGGCGCGTGAGCGAGAGGGCGACGGGCCCTTCCTCCCGCTCGAGCGCGACCTTCCACGCATAGGCGGTCTCGTTCGCGTCGGCCGGACGGACGAACCAGAGCTGCGGGATCGCGCGCAGAGCCGCATAGTGCTCGACCGGCTGGTGCGTCGGCCCGTCCTCGCCGAGGCCGACCGAGTCGTGCGTCCAGACCCAGACGACTGGCGCCATCATCAGCGCCGAGAGGCGCACCGCCGGCCGCATGTAGTCCGAGAAGATGAGGAACGTGGAGCCGTACGGCTTCACCATGCCGCCGTGGAGCGCGATCCCGTTCACGATCGAGCCCATCGCGTGCTCGCGGATCCCGAAGGCGACGTTGCGCCCGGCGTGCGTGGCCGAGAAGACGCCGCCGCCCTCGAACTCCGTCTTGGTCGACTCGACGAGGTCCGCGGCTCCGCCGATCATCGTGGGCGTGAACTCCTTGAACGCCTGCATCACCGCTTTGCCGGCGTCGCGGGTGGCCATCGCCTCCCCCGCCGGGAACTCCGGCAGCGCGTCCGCGTAGCCGGGTCGCGGCTTGCCGGTCTGCACCTGATCCCAGTCCTCGCGCACGGCCGGAAAGGCCGTGCTCCAGCGCTCGAAGCGATCCTTCCACTCCTGCTCCAGCTCGATCCCTCGGTCGATCTGGCTCATGTGCTCGCGCACCTCGTCCGGCACGAAGAACGTCTGCTCGGGATCCCAGGCGAGTGCCTCCTTCGCCGCGCGCACCTCGTCGGGGCCGAGCGGCGCGCCGTGCGCCTTCGCCGTGTCCACGGCGTGGGGCGCGCCGTAGCCGATGTGGCTGCGAACGACGATCAGCGACGGACGTTCCACCTCGTTCTCCGCCCGGGCGATCGCGCGGTCGAGCGCCTGCAGGTCGTTGACGTCGTCGACGTGCTGGACGTGCCAGCCGTAGGCCTGGAAGCGCTTGCCCTTGTCCTCAGTCGTGTACGAGAGCGCCGTCGTGCCGTCGATCGTGATGTGGTTGTCGTCGTAGAAGTAGACGAGCTTGCCGAGCCCGAGGTGGCCCGCGATCGACGCCGCCTCCTGCGAGACGCCCTCCATCAGATCGCCGTCCGAGCAGATGGCGTAGACGCGGTGGTCGACGATCTCGTGGTGCGGCCGGTTGTAGCGCTCCGCGAGGAAGCGCTCGGCAATCGCGAAGCCGACGCCGTTCGCGAAGCCCTGCCCCAGCGGCCCCGTCGTGGACTCGATTCCCGGCGTCAGGAAGTGCTCCGGATGCCCGGGGGTGATCGACTGCCACTGGCGAAAGCGCCTGAGCTCCTCGAGCGAGAGGTTGTAGCCGGTCAGGTGCAGCGTCGTGTACTGGAGGATGCAGGCGTGTCCCGCGGAGAGGATGAAGCGGTCGCGGTCGGGCCAGGCGGGATGCGACGGGCTGTGCCGGAGGTGTTTCGTGTAGAGCGTGTACGCGAGCGGCGCGAGCGCCATGGCGGTTCCGGGATGGCCGGCGTTCGCGCCCTGCACGGCGTCCATCGAGAGCGTGCGGATCGTGTCGATCGAAAGCTGGCGAAGGTCGGCGTCTGTCACGTCGCTCCCAGGTCGAGATTGTCGGGAGATGCTGAGGCGAACGATACGCGTCTGCCCCCTCCCTGCGTGGAGACGCAGCGACCCGCCGCGGCACAGCGCGCGCGTGTGTGCCAACTGTCTGGCGATTGCCTCAGGGGCCGGGCGCGCGATCCTCCGCGTCGCCCGTCAGCGACGGGTCGTACGGAACGACCGTGTCCCCGGCCTCCCGCTTCGCGACTCTCAGCGCGACGTCGGCGGCCGCGAGCAGCTCGGCGCCCGTGCGTCCGTCGTCCGACCAGCCGGCGATGCCGGCGGAGAGCGTGGGCAGCAGCTCCGGCGCCTCGCGTACCGCCTCGCGCACCCGCTCGGCCACGCGTACGGCAGCGTCCGGAGCGCCTCTCACGAGGACCGCGAACCTCTGCCCGCCGACCCGGTAGACCTCCTCGTCGGCGCGCACGTAGCGGAGCGCGATGCGAGCTATCGCGCGCAGGGCGTCGTCACCCGCGGCACGGCCCTCGACCTCGTTGACGCGCGCGAGACCGTCGACGTCGAGGAGCACGAGCGAGAGCTGCTCGTCCGGGGAGGCGGAGCCGAGCAGGGACTCCAGCTGCTCGTCGAACGCCCGTCGGTTGGCGAGCCGCGTGAGCGCGTCACCGTGCACCGTGCTCGCACGGCGCAGCACCGACTCGATGCGACCCGAGAGCTCGACGTCGTCGAACGGCTTGCCGATGATGTCGTCGGCGCCGGCCCGAAGCCCGCGGATCCGCTCGACCTCCGAGCTCCGCGGGGTCAGCATGATGATCGGAACCTCCGAGACCTCGCGGATCCGGCCGAGCGTCCCCCACCCGTCGAGCCCCGGCAGCAGGACGTTCAGGAGGACCACGTCGGGCTCGGCCGCCGAGATCGCGCGCAGCCCGTCGGGGCCGCGCTCAGCGTCGACCACCCGGTACCCGAGCCGCTCGAGGCGGTGACACAGGGACGCTCGCTCCGGGGCGGTCTCCTGGACGAGGAGGACCGTTTTCGTACCGGTCCCGCGGGACTCTTCCGCGATCGTCATGTCTCCCGTCTATCGGCAGACCCCCGCCGCCCCTCAAGAGGCTGTCCGGAAAGTGGTCAGGGTGTCGGCGGACGCTCGAGGCGAACCGTGCCGCCTCTACCCTACGAGGGTGGCCGTCCTGATTGCCTCCAACCTGCGCAAGGAGCTCGCCGGCGACCCGCTCTTCGACGGGGTCTCGTTCAAGGTCGAGCGGCGCGACCGGGTCGCGCTGTCCGGCCCGAACGGCGCCGGCAAGACGACCCTGCTGCGGGCGCTCGTCGGCGAGACGAGCCTCCACGGCGGCGAGCTCGCCTTCGAGAAGGGCGCGCGCGTCGCGCTCCACGACCAGCGGCCGCCGCTCGAGCGCAACCTGACGCTCCGCGCCTACGTGCTCGCCGGAGCGGCCGACCTGCTGGCGCTCGAGGGGGAGCTGCGGCGGCTGGAGGAGGCGATGGCGTCAGGCGACCACGGTGCGGCGACGCTACGGCGCTACTCCGAGGCCCAGGCGCGCCTCGAGCATGCCGGGGGCTACGGTTGGCGCGAGCGCTCGGACGCCGTCCTGCGCGGGCTCGGCTTCGACGGCGACGACCTCGACCGGCTGCTCACGACGTTCTCGGGCGGCGAGCTGACGCGCGCCTCCCTGGCGCGGGCGCTCGGCGGCGACCCCGACCTCGTGCTGCTCGACGAGCCGACGAACCACCTCGACGTCGCGAGCCTCGAGTGGCTCGAGCGCGAGCTGCAATCCCTCGACGCCGGGGTGATCGTGGTCGCCCACGACCGCTGGTTCCTGGAGGCGGTGACGAACGCGGTGCTAGAGCTCGAGCGAGGCCGCTCGACCTACTTTCCGGGCCCGTGGCACGCCTGGCGCGAGGAGAAGGCGGCGCGCGCCCTCGCCGCGGCGAAGACGTCGGAGCGGCAGGCGGAGGACATCGCCCGACTCGAGCGCTTCGTCGCCCGTTTCCGCTACGGGACGAAGTCGCGGCAGGCCCAGGCGAAGCTCAAGCAGATCGGCCGCATCTCGAAGGAGCGGGTGCACGCACCCGCCGCGGCGCGGCGCACGCTCGGCTTCGAGTTCCTGCGCCCGGCGCGAAGCGGTCGAGTGGTGCTGGAGACGAGAGACCTCGAGCTGGGCGTCCCCGGGCGAACCCTCCTCCGCGACGCCTCGCTCGCCCTCGAGCGCGGCGAGCACGTCGCCCTCGTAGGACCGAACGGCTCGGGCAAGACGACGCTGCTCGAGACCGTGCTCGGCCGCCGCCCTCCCGCGTCGGGGGCGGCTCGAATGGGCCACGGGGTGGAGGCGGCGTACTTCTCGCAGCACGAGGTCGAGCTCGACGAGCGCGGGACGGTGCTCGAGTGCACGCAGGGAGCGACCGGGCTCCAGCGGCCGCAGGCGCAGGCGCTACTCGGCCGCTTCCTGTTCTCGGGCTGGGACGAGCACGAGAAGCCGGTCGTCGCGCTCTCGGGCGGCGAGCGCCGCCGGCTCGCGCTCGCGCTCGTCGTCGCCTCGGGGGCGAACTTCCTCGTCCTCGACGAGCCGACGAACCACCTCGACCTCGAGAGCCGGGAGGCGCTCGAGGCGGCGCTCGAGGCGTTCCCGGGCACCGTCCTGCTCGTCTCGCACGACCGGGCCCTGCTCGACGCGGTCGCCGAGCGGACGCTCGCCATCGAGGGAGGCGAGCTGCGCTCGTACGACGGCGGGTGGGCGGACTACGTCCGCGCGCGCGAGGAGCGGAGTACGCCGCCTCCGCCGGCGCCGAAAGGCCCGTCGAAGCAGAAGCCCCGCCGGGCCGGGCCGGAGCGGGCGCGGCCGACCCAGCTCGAGCGGCTGGAGGCTCAGATCACGGCGGCGGAGGGGCGGGTCTCGGAGCTCGAGCGCTCGCTCGCCGAGGACTGGGCCGACGTGGACGCCCTCTCGGCTCACCGCCGCTCGCGCGAGGAGCTCGAGGCGCTGCTCGCCCGCTGGGAGGAGCTCTTCGAGCGGGCACAGGCGACGTGACGCGCTGGGCCGTGCACGGCGAGCAGTCCGTCTACGAGAGCGCCTGGGTCAGCCTGCGGCTGACCGACGTGGAGCTCCCGGACGGGACGCGCTTTCCCCACCACGTCGTACGGATGCACCGCGACGCGGTCGGCACGATCGCGGTCGACCCGGAGCGCGGGATCCTGCTGATCCGCAGGCATCGCTTCGTCACCGACACGTGGGGCTGGGAGATCCCCGCCGGCGCGATCGACGACGGCGAGACCCCCGACCAGGCCGCCGCCCGCGAGTGCCTCGAGGAGACCGGTTGGCGCCCGGGGCCGCTGACCGAGATCGGCTGGTCGTTCCCGTCGAACGGGCTCATGGATCAGCGCTTCCGCTGGTTCGTGGCGGCGGGCGCCGAGCACGTCGGCGAGCCGAGCGATCTCGCCGAGGTCGAGCGGGTCGAGTGGAGGCCGGTCGAGACCGTGCGCGCGCTGCTCGCGACCGACGAGCTGCGGGACGGGCTCTCCGTCAGCGGCCTGGCGCTGGCGCTCGCACGGGGGCACGCATGAGCCGGGTGTCGACCGCGACCAGGTGACGGTCGGGGTCGGGCGAGACACGGTCGAGCGCGGCACGGCATGCGGACTCGGCCGCCTCGAAGTCGCCGTCGTGGCCCGCGATCCAGACGAACGTCTCGCCGCCGTCCTCGAGCCAGGGCCCGAGAATCGAGAAGCCGTGCTGGAGCCGTAGCGGGCGGATGCGCTCGTGCCATTCGGCGACGAACGAGTCGGCCGCTCCCGGGCGGACGGCGTAGACGCGGAGCTGGAAGCGCATCAACCGTCGCCGAGCGTGGCGACGACTGCCTCTGCGATCACCCGCAACGGGCGGCCCGAGACCTGACTCGCCCGCCGCAGGCGCGCGAAGGCGTCTTCCTCCGAGACTCCCTCCTTCTGCACGAGCAGCCCTTTGGCCCGCTCGATCACCTTGCGCGCGGCGAGGGCCTCGGCCAGCGAGTCGGCCTCCTGACGGAGGGCGGCGATCTCCTCGTGGCGCGCGCTCGCCGTCCGGATCGCGGGGAGCAGGTCGGTCTCCCGGAACGGCTTGACCAGATACCCGAAGACGCCCGCCTCCACCGCGCGAGAGACGAGCTCCTCCTGGCCGTAGGCGGTGAGCATGACGATCGGGATCGGGCGCTCGTCGAGGATCCGCCGGGCCGCCTCGATCCCGTCGAGGCGCGGCATCTTCACGTCGAGCACCGCGAGGTCGGGCTGCTCGCTCCGGGCGAGCTCGACCGCCTCCACCCCGTCGCGCGCCTCGGCGCAGACCTCGAAGCCGGCGCCCTCCAACAGCTCGCGCAGATCGAGCCGGATGATCGTCTCGTCCTCGGCGACCAGGATCCTCATGCAACGGCCCCGCAGGAGGAGCACCAGCGGTGGTGGTCGTACTCGTGCGACAGCCAGGTCCGGCTCCGCGCCCGCCCGGCCACGGCCCGCTGGGCCATGGCCGAGGGTCTGACCCTCGGACGCGTCGGAAACGGACCAGGCGATCGAATCAAGAGGGTGACGATCGTTCCACGAAGGGTCATGCCGGGAACACGACCTCGGCCCGCGTGCCACGGCCGTTGCCGCGTAGGTCGAGCGTTCCCTTCAGCTCGTCGCGAACGAGCGCGCGCACGATCGAAAGGCCCGTGCCGGAGACCTGATCGTCGACACCGCCGCCGTCGTCCGCGATCGCGAGCACCACGTCGCCGCCCCGGCGGGCGAGCTCGACGCGCACCTCGTCGCCCCCGTGCTCGAGCGCGTTCTGCAAGAGCTCGCTGAAGACGAGCGCGAGCGCGGTCGCCTGGCCGCCCGCGAGCGAGACCGGCTCGAGCGCCGCGTCCACACGCTTGCCCGAGACGAGCCCCTGCACGAGCATGGCGCGCAGCCGGTCGAGCAGGTCGGCGAGCTCGACGTCGTCGTCGCGGCGCTCGGTCAGCACCTCGTGCACGGCTGCGATCGCGAGGATGCGGTTGACCGAGTCGGCGAGCGCCTTCCCGGGGTCGGCCTCCGGCGCGGCGCGGGCCTGCAGCCGAAGCAGCGACGCCACCGTCTGAAGATTGTTCTTCACGCGGTGATGGATCTCCTGGGCCAGCACGCCGCGCATCACGGCTCGTCCGTGCTCGAGCGCGACGGCCGCGTGGTGCGCGATCGAGGACAGGAGCGCCCGCTCGTCGTCGCCGAACGGCGTGTCGCGATCGCACACGAGCTCGCCGATCTGGCGCCGCTTCCAGCGCAGGGGCAGCCGGATCGCGTGCGCGCCGGACCGTCCCTCCGGCCAGGCGATGTTGCCGTCCTCTAGCACGAGCGCCGCGCCGGTCGCACCCACGGCGTCGATCGTCGTCTTCACGATCGCCTCGAGCGACTCCTCGAGGTAGAGCGACTCCGACACGGCCTCCGAGATCCGCGCGAGCGCCTCGAGCTCGCCGACCTTGCGCTGCGCCTCCCCGTAGAGCTTCGCGTGCTCGATCGTCTGCGCCACCTGGGCGGCGATCGCGAGCAGGAGCTCGATCTCCTCGGCCGAGAACGAGCGCGGCACGAGCGTGCGCACGTTCAAGGCGCCCGCGAGCCGCTCGCGCGCGAGGATCGGGACGGCGAGGATCGACTCGTACTCGTCCTCGGAGAGGTTCGAGAACCGCTTGAAGCGCGGATCGAGGTGCGCCTGGGCCGGCAGCATCACCGGGGCCCGCTCGGCGGCGGCCGAGCCGGTGATCCCCTCTCCCGGCCGCATGCGTGGGCGCCCGGTCATGTCCTCGACCCTCGTCCCGTGCGTCGCGCGCAGGACGAGCTCGTCGGTGCGCTCGTCGTAGAGGTAGACGAAGCAGGCGTCGGCGTCGAGCGCGTCGGCGACCTTCCGCGCGACGAGATTCAGCACCTCCTCGAGGTCGAGCGTCGAGTTGACCGTCGCGATCGTCTCGGTGAGCAGCGCGAGATGACGCGCCGTCGAGTCCACGTATCGATTGTACGCCGAACTCGACGGCGTTATGGTTGCCTCCGTGGGCACCTACGACTGGCTCCTGTTCCTCCATGTCGTCTCCGCCTTCGCCCTCGTCGCGGCCCTCGTGCTCTTCACCGCACTCGTCGTCGCGACCCGGCGCGTCGACCGGCCGAGCATCGCCCTCCTCTTCTTCCGCCTGGTACGCCCGGGCAGCCTGCTCGTCGCGGTCGGGTCGTTGCTCACCCTCGTCTTCGGCGTCTGGCTCGCGATCTACCTCGACGCCTACCACCCGTGGGACGACTGGATCCTCGCGGCGATCGTGCTCTGGGTGATCGCCACGGGAGCCGGGCAGCGAGCCGGGGTGAGATTCGGCGAGGCGCGCGCCCTCGCCGAGCGGCTCGGCGGCAGCGGTGACGACGCGCCGAGCTCCGAGCTGCGGGCCGCGATTCGCGATCGGCAGGCCGTCGTGCTTCATGCCGTCACCAGCGTCTCGACTCTCGTCATCCTCGTCCTCATGATCTGGAAGCCCGGCGCATGACGAGTCTGGCGGCCGTCCGCCCCGGCGACGTAGACGTCGCGCTCTTCGTCCACGTCCTCGGGGCGATGCTGCTCGTCGGGACGCTCTTCGTGGTCGCGACGGCGATCCTGCTCGGCTGGCGCAGGAGCGATCCGGAGCAGGCGACCGCGCTGACCCGATTCGGTCTGCGAACGCTGATCGTGGGCGTCCTCCCCGCCTACGTCGTCATGCGGATCGGCGCCCAGTGGACGGAGTCGGCCGAGGACCTGCCGAAAGAGGTCGAGGACTCGGCCTGGCTCGGGATCGGCTACATCACGTCCGATGCGGGGGCCGTGCTGATCCTCGTCTCGCTCGTGCTCGCCATCTTCGGTCTGCGCCGGCTCCGCACCGGCACCGGCACGAGACTCGGGCGCGCGGTCGGTGTCGTCTCCCTGCTGCTGCTCGCCGCCTACGTCGTCGCGGTCTGGGCGATGTCGGCGAAGCCCACGTAGGCTCGTGAGTCAGGCTGAGGCCACAACGCTCGGCAAGAGTCCCGCGCCGTCACGCCGCATCCCGTTTGCCCTGGCCGCGCTCGTCGTCGCGGCGATTCTCACCGCGATCGGGACGTTCAGGGGCGACGACGAGCACTCGCTCCGGACCTGGCTCGTGGTTCTCGCGATCTCCGTGGTCGGAGCAGCAATCGTTTTCTGGGGGATCGTTCCCCGCGTCGACCGATTCGGCCGTGGCGCCCTCATCCTGGCGGTCGTCGGCGCTCTTTCCCTCGTCGTGTTCTGGACGGGGCTTCCGCCGATTTTCGCCGGCGGCGCGGCTCTGCTCGCGCTTGCGGCGCGCGAACGCGGAGCGGAGACCGGCATGGCGAGCGCAGCGCTCGTGCTCGCCGCGCTGACCGTCGTCGCCGAGGCACCCGCTGCTCTCGTGGGGTAGCGGCGGCGGCTACCGCAAGTCTCGGGTGACTCGCGACCCGCGAGGGCTTAACAAACTTCTTACCGGTAGCGAGGGATTTTCCTTGCAGGCGACGAATACGGTCGTCAGCAGTGAGCGCGCTAGCCCTCGACCTCCGCCGGACGGCCGGCTACATCGTCGC
>JBBSIG010000076.1:0-11060 GCA_038232215.1 Gaiellales bacterium
CCGGTGGAGCGCGCTGCGGGTGCGCGTCTTCACGGTTCCGAGCGGGATTCCGAGCGACTCGGCCACCTCCGTCTGCGAGAGGCCGCGCCAGTAGGCGAGCTCGAGCACGGCGCGCTCGCTGTCCGGCAGCTCGGCGAGCGCACGGTGGACGCGCCACGCGCCCCAGCCCGCCTCGGTCTGCTCGGGCGGTCCCGCGTCCGCCGAGGGCCGCTCCGGGACGTCCGCGGGAACGTCGCCCCGCGCCCGGGCGCGATCGACGATCGCGTGTCGCGCGACCGCGTACAGCCAGGGCGCGCCGGGCCCGCGCTCGGGCCGGTAGCTGCGTGCGGAGCGCCAGACGGAGGCGAACGTCTCCTGCACCGCGTCCTCGGCGCGGCCGCGGTCGCCGAGCCGCCGCAGGGCGAGCCCGAACACGGACCGGGCGTAGCGCCGGTACAGGGTGTCGAAGGCGCCGCGGTCGCCCGAGCCCACGCGCTGCAGCAGCTCCGCGTCGCTGAGGTCGACGGCGGCCACACCGCGGATGGTCGCGGCTTTCGCTGCTCGGGGCAAGCCGGCGAGGCTCGGGGCTGTGAGCTCCATGTCCTCCCGGGTCCTACGCATCTCGCGTCCGTGTGGTTTGCAGCAGGCGCCCGCCGTCCACGACGAGCGTCGTGCCCGTGACGAAGTCGGCGCTCGCCAGATAGAGGACGGCGTCCGCGACGTCGGTGGGCGAGCCCACCCGGCCGAGCAGCGTCTCCGCCGCCCGTCGCTCTTCCTGCTCCGGCGCCACCGCCACTGGGCCGGGCGCGACGCCGCAGACGCGGACCTCGGGCGCGAGCGCGCGCGCGAGGACGCGCGTCAGCATCGCCTGAGCCGCCTTGGCCGCGCAGTGTGCGGCGAACGAGGGCCAGGGCTGGTAGCCGGCCACGTCCTCGATCATCACGACCGTCCCCCGGGTCGAGCGCAGGTGAGGCGCAGCGGCCTGTGTGACGAAGAAGCTGCCCTTGGCCGTCGCGCCGTGGGCGGCGTCCCAGTCGGCCTCCGTCACCTCCTCGAAGCGCTTCGGGGCGAAGCCTGCCGAGGCGGCGTTGACGAGGAGGTCCAGACCGCCGAGCTCGGCGACGGCGCGCTCCACGAGCTCGCGCGCGTCGGCGGCTCGTGCGAGGTCGCCGTCCGCCGGTCCCGCGGCGACCACCTCGTGTCCCTCGGCGCGGAGGCGGGCGACGATCGCCCCCCCGAGCCTGCCCGTGCCGCCTGTGACGAGTGTGCGCACGGTGTAAAGCCTCACAGGAGAGCGCAACTTCCGCGTCGAAGACCCGTCTCTGCTCCTAACGGCCGAGACTCAGGGGGTCTGTAGATGCGCAAGCTGCTTCTCCTCGCAGGGACCGTCTTCGCCCTCGCGCAAGCGGCGCCGGCCGTCGCAGCCCGAACCGAGGTCAGGATCACGAGCAAGGGATTCTCGCCGAGTGCCGTCTCGATCGCGTTCGGCGACACGGTCACCTGGCGGAACGTCGATCGGAGAGAGCACCAGATCGTGGCGAACACCGGCACCTTCGCCTCCTCGATCCTGAAGCGAGGAGCGACCTACTCGTTCACGTTCTCGACGTCGGGCAGGTTCAGGTATCACGACGCGTTGAAGCCGAGTCTCAAGGGCCGGATCGACGTCCAGGGGCCGCCGCCGTCGCTGACCCTCGGGGTCCTGCAGCCGATCGTGATCTACGGGCAGCCCGTCACGCTGACCGGCACCGTTTCGAGTGGGAAGGCCGGGGAGACGGTCACGATCATGGCGAAGCCCTACGGGGAGGGCGCCTTCAGCCAGCTCGCGATCGTCCAGACGAGCACGGGCGGAGGCTGGTCGTACCAGACGACGCCGTCCCTGCTCACGCTGTACGAGGCGGAGTGGGGCTCGACGAAGAGCGGCCAGGCGGGTGTGCAGGTGAAGCCCAAGCTGACGTTCGTGCCCCGCGTGACGCGCTTCGTGACGAAGGTCAGCGGCGGCAAGTCGTTCGCCGGACGCTACGCCTACCTGCAGCGACGTTCCCCCCTCGGCGAGTGGATCAACGTCCAGAAGCTGACCCTCGGGCCGCTGTCGGGGCGCATCTTCGCGCTGCCGGCCTTTCACGGCGTCTACACGTTCCGGATCTACATGCCGGTCGACTCGGCCGGCCCGGGCTATCTCGACGGGAGCAGCGGCACGCAGCGGGTCACGCGCCGCTGAGCGAGGCGGCGGGCGACGCCCGGGGGGAGACGTCGCCCGCCGGCCGACCGTCTAGCGGCCCCCGACCGCCGACAGTCTCTGCCCGACTGCGTCCCAGTCGACCACGTTCCACCAGGCCTCCAGGTAGTCCGGGCGGCGGTTCTGGTACTTGAGGTAGTAGGAGTGCTCCCAGACGTCGATGCCGAGCAGCGGCGTCTTGCCCTCCAGCAGGGGCGTGTCCTGGTTGGGTGTCGAGACGACGGCGAGCCCGGTGCCGTCGTGGATCAGCCACGTCCAGCCGCTGCCGAACCGCTTGACGCCCGCGTCGTTCACCTGGCGCTTGAGCTCGTCGACCCCGTCGAACGTGTCCGAGATCGCCTGCGCGAGCTCGCCGCTCGGCTCGCCTCCGCCGTCCGGGCTCATGATCTCCCAGAACAGCGTGTGGTTCGCATGGCCGCCGCCGTTGTTCCGGATCGCGGTGCGCTTGTCCTCGGGCAGCAGGTCGAGGTTGTCGAGCACCTGCTCGATCGGCCGCCCCTCCCAGTCGGTGCCCGCGATCGCGTTGTTCAGGTTGGTGACGTAGGCCGCGTGGTGCTTGTCGTGGTGCACGCGCATCGTCGCCTCGTCGATGTGCGGCTCGAGCGCGTCGTAGCCGTACGGTAGATCCGGAACCTCGTAGGGCATGGGTTCGCTCCTTCGGTCGTCTCGTGGAACAGCGCTTCTGGCGCTGAGGCTAACCGTTATGCTCGGCCCCGCGCATCCCCGAGGCCCCAAGGAGACCCATGGCGCTCGCGTTCCAGTTCGAGGAGATCACCGCCCGTGAGCTGAAGCCCGCGCTCTTCGAGCTCGACGGCATCTCGCGCGCCTCGGTCGAGGCGCACTACAAGCTGTACCAGGGCTACGTCGCGAAGCGGAACGAGATTCTCGGCAAGCTCGACGGGGTCGATCTCGGCTCCGCCAACCAGACGTACTCGGAGCTTCGCGAGCTGAAGGTCGAGCTCACCTTCGCGATCGGCGGGATCAAGAACCACGAGATCTACTTCGAGCACCTGGGCGGCGCCGGCGGCGCCCCGGACGGGCTGATCGCCGATCTGCTGAAGCGGGACTTCGGCTCGGTGGAGGCGTGGCGGGCCGACCTGAAGGCGACCGGGCTGGCCGGCCGCGGCTGGGCGTGGACCGCCTACGACTGGGACGAGGGCCGGCTCTTCAACTACATCGGCGACGCCCAGAACACGTTCCCCGTCTGGAACACCACCCCGCTGGTGGCGCTCGACGTCTACGAGCACGCCTACTTCCTCGACTATCAGACCGACCGCTCCTCGTACATCGACGCCTTCTTCGACAACCTCGACTGGGCGACGATCAACGACTGGGCCTCGAAGTACCAGATCCGCAAGTGAGCCCCGAGCGGGCGCCGAGAGCATGACCGCCGCCCCGCTCCACCAAGTAACAGACTGTTACTTGGAAGTCGGGGCGAGCGGTGCGCCGGTTCGGCTCGGCCGGCCCGCGCGATGACTCCCCTGGTACCGACGCTCGTCGCGGTGGTGGCCGGCTACCTGGCGGGGAGCCTCCCGTTCGGCTACTGGCTCGTCCGGGCCGTCAAGCGGGTCGACATCCGTACGGTGGGGAGCGGCAACATCGGGGCGTCGAACGTCTGGCGCACGTTCGGGCGCTGGTACGGCGTTCCCGTCGTCCTGCTCGACGTGGCGAAGGGCTTCGTGCCCGCCCTGCTCGCAGTGGTGCTCGTCTCCCACGTCGCCGGCGTCCTGGCCGGCGCCGCGGCGATGCTCGGCCACTGGCGGCCGCTCTTCCTGCGCTTCGCGCGCGGCGGCAAGATGGTGGCGACCTGCGGCGGCGCGTTCCTGGGGCTCGCGCCGGCCGCCGCTGGGCTCTGCGTGCTGGTGTGGATCCTCGTCTTCCTGCTCTCCCGCTACGCCTCTCTGGCGTCGATCGTGACCGCGCTCTCTCTGCCCGTGCTGACCTTCGCGCTCGGCGAGCCGTGGTCTGTGGTCGAGTTCGCCGCGGCTGCCGCCGTGGGCGTGGTCTTCCTGCATCGCGGCAACATCGGCCGTCTGCGTGCGGGGACCGAGAGCCGCTTCGACGACCGCCTCCGCCGCAAGCGGGCGCCTGCGCGCGCCTAGACTTATCGTCTAGCCGGAGAGCCAGTCGCGGAGCTCGGTGTGGCGCGCGAGGTGCGCGCCGTCCCGCAGCTCGCCGCGTAGCTCGCCCACAGTGCCGAAGCGCTCCGCGACCACGTCGTGGTTGTGGATCGTCTCGAGGTTGAGCTGCCGGGAGAGCAGGAAGTCTCCGTCGTCGAGCTCGGGGTACGTCGCGAGGCTCTCCCGGAGCGCCACTCGCACGGAGTCCTCCACGAAGCGCGGCTGCAGGTGCGCGTGCTCGACCACGAAGAGCTCGTCCGGGCGCTTGAGCAGCTCGTACACGGGCGAGCTCATCGAGCCCTCGACGATCGCCGCGAGCTGCTCGGCGTTGACGCGGCGCTCGGTGCCGACGAGGAGCGTGCCACGGCCGCGTTGGTTGTGGGTCGCGAGCGGGACGAGCTCCAGGATCCGGTCCACGTCCTCCTCGCCGAACCCGGCCTCGAGCAGGCGCTCAGAGGCATGCCCGCGCACCAGGCCCTGCGCGCAGGGGCAGGCGTTGATGCCGGTGGCCTCCACGCCCACCACCCGGCGCACCCCTCGCTCGGACGCCGCCGCGATGCCGATGATCGAGATCAGCTCCTGGGTCGGCAGGCCGCTGACGGGAGTCTGTCGCTCGAGCGGGTAGCGGGCGAGGATCCTCACCTCGGCCCGCAGCGCGCTCTGGCGCTCGACGACGCGGCGGGCGATGTGCTCGGCGAGCACCTCGACGAGGAGAGCCTCGCCGATCACGACGTCCTCGATCGCCTCCGCGAAGAGCTCCGGGAAGCGGGACATGTGGACGCCCTTCTGCGCCGGATGGAGATCGACCGTGCAGTCGATCTGCGCTGCGATCAGCTTCTCGCTGTCGCCGTGCCGGAGGCGGATCGCCTTCGAGACGCCCTGCACGCCCGCGCGCGAGAGGCCGATCCGCACCTCGGGAGCCGAAGCCTGCACGTCCTTCGTCAGGACCTCGCGCGACATATCCTGCCCAAAGCTAGCAGGGGGCCCATTTGGATCACGACACGACGTTCGCCCGGCTCGTGATACTCGCGTGTCACGACCTGCGCACCCCGCTCGCGACGACGCACGGCTTCACTAGGACGATCATGCGAACGGGCGACCTGGCCGAGCCCGCCGGGCGCTACGTCGAGATGATCGACGCGGCCTCCGGTCAGCTCGCGGCTGTGCTCGACGAGCTGCAGCTCGCGGCGCGGATCGAGAGCGGGCGCTACGAGCCGACGCTGCTCGAGGTCGACTCCGCCGGCCTGACCGACGTCGTGCGCGAGCGGCTCGGCGAGCGCGTCCGCGTGGAGGGGAGGGGGGAGCGGGTCCGGGTGGACGCCGCCGCGACGGCGCGCGCGCTGGCCGATCTCGCCGAGTGCGCCGTTCGCCACGGCGGCCTCGACGAGGTATCCGTCCGTGTGGAGGGCGCGACCGTGACCATCGCCCCCATCACGGAGTCGGCGGGACGCGTCCTGCTCGGCGAGGAGCTCCGCGACCTCGGCGCCGCGGTCGCGGGTCGCGTGATCTGGGCGCTCGGCGGCTCGATCGAGCTGCAGGACGGGGCCCTGCTCGTCCGGCTACCTCAGTAGCCGCGACAGCCGCCGATCCTTGAGCACGCGCCCCGCGGTCTGGCAGGCCGGGCAGTAGAACACCGTGTGCTCCTCGTAGGAGACCTGGCCGATCGGCCCGCCGCACACGTGGCAAGGCTCGCCGAGCTTGCCGTGCACGCGATACGTGCGCGCGTCGCTCGCTCCGCGCTCGCGCAGCTCCAGACCGCGGTCGAGCTCGGAATGGACGGCGCCGGCGAGGCGCTCCACCTCCTCGGCGCGGAGCCCGCTCGAGAGCGCGAAGGGCGACAGGCGAGCGGCGTGGAGGATCTCGTTCGCCCAGGCCCGCCCGATCCCGGCGAGCGCGCGCTGGTCGCGCAGGAAGGCGTGGAGCCGGCGCGAGTCGGAGGAGAGGATCTCGCCGAGGCGCGCGGCGTCGAGCTCGTCCGCCTCCGGGCCCAGGTGCGCGAGCTCGGCCTCGGCCGCCTCGGGGTCGAGGAGCCAGACGCCTGCGCGCTTCTTCGAGCCGGCCTCGGTGAGGACGAGCTCGGAGCCGCCCTCGAAGACGAGCCTGAAGGCCGGGGTCTTCGGCCCGCGCTCGCCCGGGCGCAGCAGCTTCAGCCTTCCGGCCGTCATCAGGTGGACGAGCAGGACGAGCTCCCCGTCCGCGGTCGGGAAGAGCAGGCGCGTGCCACGCCTCCTCGCGCCGGCGAGTTGCCGGCCCTCGAGCGCCCGGAGCGGCGGGTCGAACGTCTTCAGGGTCGCGACGTGCGCAGGCCCGGCCCGCTCGATCGGCGCTGCCGAGACGGGGCCGTCGAGCGCGCGGCGCCACGCCTCCATCTCGGGCAGCTCCGGCACGGTCGCCTGACAGTAGCGAGCGAGCACCGCGCACCCGAGGGCCAGGTCCTCCAAGTAACAGACTGTTACTTGGAGTGGGAGAGGCTCGCCGCTCGGGGCGGTGCCGTCCTCAGCTCAGAGAAGGGTGGGGACGGCCTCCGGCTCGGGGATCCGCTCGAGGCCGCGGAGCGGGCCGAAGAGCAGGAAGAGGAAGGAGAGGGACGCTCCCGCGGCCCCGGCGAAGAGCGTCGGCCGTAGCCCAATCGACGCTGCGAGTGCGCCACCCGCGAGCGAGCCGAGCGGGATCGTCCCCCAGACGAGGAAGCGACGCGAGGCGTTCATGCGCCCGAGCAGACGCTCGGGGGTCAGCGCCTGGATCAGCGAGACCGCCGTGATGTTGTAGATCACGATCCCGAGTCCCTCGAGAAGCAGTGCGGCGATGAGAAAGGGGACAGGAGACGACGTGGGCGCGAGAGGGATCAGCAGCAGCGGCGGCCCGCTGAGGATGCCGCTCAGGACGAGCGTGCGGCCCACCCCGAGGCGGCGCGAGATCGCCCCGGCGGCGAACGCTCCCGCAAGCGCGCCGAGGTTCGAGAGCGCGAGCACGAGCCCGATCAGCTGCGCCGAGAGCTCGAGCGAGCGGACGGCGTAGACGAGGAGGAGCGCCCAGACGCTCGTGGTGAAGAAGTTGACGCTGCCGACGTAGCCGACGATCGACCGCCAGCGCGGGTCGCCGAGCACGTAGCGGAGTCCCTCGACGAGCTCTCTCCGGAGCGAGCTGCCCGGCGCGCGCTCGGGGCGCGGCTCGGGTTGCCGGATGCGGAGGAGCAGGAGGGCGGAGAGGAGGAAGCTGACCGCGTCCGCCAGGATCGCGTACGGCGCTGTGACCGCGCCGACGAGCACGCCGCCGAGCCCGGGGCCGCCGACCGCCGCCGCCGAGCGGCTCGCCTCGAGCTTGGAGTTCCCGTCCACGAGTTGGTCTCGCTCCACGAGCGCGGGCAGGTACGACTGGTAGGCGGCGTCGAAGAAGACCGTCAGGGTGCCGGTGGCCAGGCCGACGGCATAGAGCTGCCAGATCGTGAGGTCGCCGCCGACGGCGGCGAGTGGGACCGAGAGCAGCGCCGCAGCCCGGCCGAGGTCGGCGACGACGAGGATCGGCCGGCGCGGCAGCCGGTCGACCCAGACCCCTGCGGGCAGGGCGACGAGCAGGAAGGGCAGGAACTCCATCGTCCCGAGCAGAGCCACCTCGAAGGCGCTGGCCTCGAGGACGAGGATCGCAACCAGCGGCAGCGCGAGCTGCGAGACCTGCGAGCCGAGCTGGCTGACCGTCTGCGCGGCCCAGAGATTGACGAAGTCGCCGTGCCGCCACAGGTCGCCGCGCGGCCAGGGGCTACGCATCCGTCACGGCAGCGGGCCCGGCGCCCGAGGTGGCGCCGTCGTCGACGCCCGCCGAGACCATCGGCGCTAGCCCGCCCTCGCCGGTCGCCAGCGTCGGCGCCCGCTCAGCCGGCTCCGGCACTCGCTCGAGCGAGCGGATCGGCGAGAGGAGGATGGGCAGGAAGGTGAAGGTGCCGGCGATCGCGCCGGCGAAGAGCGTCGGGCGGAGGCCGATCGTCGATGCCAGTGCCCCGCCCGTCAGGGAGCCGAGCGGGATCGTCCCCCAGACGAGGAAGCGCATGACGGCGTTCATGCGGCCCTGCAGCCGCTCGGGCGTGATCGCCTGGCGCAGGCTCACCTGCTGGATGTTGTAGACGACCGCTCCGAAGCCGCTCAGCGCGACGGAGGCGACGAGGTAGGGGACGGGCGACGAGCGCGGCGCGAGCGGAATGAGCAGGAGCGCCGGGCCGAAGAGGAGCGCGGCGCCGAGCGTCGTGCGGCCCACGCCGAAGCGGCGCCCGAGCGGCTTCGAGAGGAGCGCGCCCGCGAGCCAGCCGGCGTTGCCGAGCGCGAACG
Source organism: Gaiellales bacterium (assembly GCA_038232215.1). Lineage (GTDB taxonomy): Bacteria > Actinomycetota > Thermoleophilia > Gaiellales > Gaiellaceae > JBBSIG01. The sequence goes on from JBBSIG010000076.1 coordinate 8,655, forward strand.
TGAGCCCGATCAGCCCGGCCGACATGTGCAGCGAGCGGACGGCGTAGACGAGCAGGATCGAGAAGACGACGTTGGAGCAGAAGTTCGAGCTCCCCGTGCAGATCGCCTGCGGTCGCAGGAGCCGATGCCCGAGCACGTAGCGAAGCCCCTCCATCAGCTCGGTCTGGAGCGGTGGCCGCGGTGCGTCGTCGCCCCGTGCCACGCGCGGCTCCGGCCGGCGGATCGCCGTCAGGATCCCGCCGGACACGAGGAAGCTGAGCGCGTCGGCCAGAATCGCGTACGGCGCCGTCACGAGCCCGATCAGCGCTCCCGCGAGGCCCGGGCCCGCGAGGCTGGAGCCCGAGCGCGTCACCTCGAGCTTCGAGTTTCCCTCGACGAGGTGCTCCCGCTCGACGAGCGAGGGGAGATACGACTGGTAGGCGACGTCGAAGAAGACGGTCAGGATTCCCGTCAGGAAGCCGACCACGTACAGCTGCCCGAGCGTCAGCACGCCCAGCGCGTAGGCGATCGGCACGGAGAGGCCGAGCACCGCGCGACCGAGATCTCCCACGATCAGGACGAGGCGCCGCGGTAGCCGGTCGACCCAGACGCCGGCCGGGAGGGTGAAGAGGAGGAACGGCAGGAACTCCACCGTCGCGAGCGCGGCCACCTCGAACGCACTCGCGCGCAAGACGACGATCGCGACGAGCGGCAGAGCGAGCTGGGAGACCTGACTGCCGAGCTCGCTGATCGACTGGCTCGTCCACAGCTTCAGGAAGTCCCGGTGCCGCCAGAGCGCGCCGCGCGGGCGCAGACGCTCGATCACTCCGCGGGCTCCAGGGGGTAGAGAGCGGCGGCGAACCCGAACGGCTGGCCCGCGGGGGTCTCGCGGGCACGAAAGTCCTCGGCCAGCCGCTCGAGCCGTCGGCGGAGTCGCCGCACGTCCGCCTCGGTCAGGCGCACGTGTAGGAAGGCGTAGGCGGAGGTCTCGCCGCCCGGGAGGAGCCGGATCTCGTCGGCTGCCTGGCGCAGGTCGATCGCGGCGACGGTCGTCTCGAGCGGCGCGTCCGTGCTCCTGAGCACGAAGAGCCGGGCCACGCGTCCGTAGAAGCGCTCCGTCAGGGCGCGCACCTTGCGCGTCCGCACGACCCGGATCAGCCCCGCCCGCTCCAGCACCTTCAGGTGGTGGCCGACTGTGCTCTTCGGCAGCCCGAGCTCGGCGGCCAGGTCGGTCGTCGAGCGAGCGCGCTCGCGCAGCAGCGCGACGAGCTTCGCGCGCAGGTCGTCCGCCAGAGCACGTAGCTGGTCGGGCTCGTTGACGACGAGGACGTCGTCGGCCTCGTAGTCGGGCAGCGGGAGCGTGATCGAACGGGCGATGGTTACCGAATGTACGGGATGTCCAGAACGATCGCAACAGTAGGCTCCCGTCCGTGGAGCCGATCCGGATCGTCGTCCGCCGAGGTGGGGTGGTCGAGGCGGTGCACCGGGTCGACGCCGTCGCCGTCCAGGACGGCTCGGTGGTGGCCGAGGCGGGGAGCGGCAGTCTTCTGACGCTCATGCGCTCCTCGGCGAAGCCGCTCCAGGCGCTCCCGCTCGCCCGGGCGCGCGACGACCTGAACGAGATGGATCTCGCGATCGCGTCCGCCTCCCACCTCGGGCGGGCCGAGCAGCTCGAGGCCGTGCGCGCGCTGCTCGCGAAGGCGCCCGCGAGCGAGGACGAGCTCGAGTGCGGCCCGTCGCCGCTCCTGCACAACTGCTCCGGCAAGCACGCGGGCATGCTCGCCCTCTGCCGCGCGCGGGGCTGGCCCTCGGCGGGCTACCGCCTCGCGGGGCATCCGGTGCAGGCCGGCTGCCGCCGGGAGCTCGCGGCCGCGGCCGAGGTGCCCGAGTCGGAGCTCGAGACGGCGGTCGACGGCTGCGGCGTCGTCACCTTCGGACTTCCGCTCGAGCGCATGGCGCACGCGTTCTCGCGGCTCGAGCGGCTCGACGCCGGCGACCGGGTCGCGGCCGCCATGCGCGCCCATCCCGGGCTCGTCCGCGGTGAGGGAGCGCCCGACACGCGACTGATGCGCGAGCTGCCCGGCTGGACGGCGAAGGGCGGAGCCGAGGGGCTGCTCTGCGCCACGGGGCCGGACGGCCTCGGGGTCGCGCTCAAGGTCGGGGACGGCAGCACCCGCCCGCTCGTTCCCGCGCTCGCCTCGTTCTTCCGCCACCTGGGCCACGAGCTTGCCGGCTTCTCGCCCGTGCCCATCGAGAACGCCCGCGGCGAGGAGGTGGGCGAGCTCGCCGCCGAGGAGTGAGAATCGCCCAAAATCGGTGTTCTCATCACCGCGAAGGCGGTGTAGTATCCGGCCCCTGAGGTGAGCCGGGTGGAGTTCAGCACCGGCTCTTTGCGCGTCCAGGCAGGTCGAGACCCGTCCACCCACG
>JBBSIG010000077.1:0-10957 GCA_038232215.1 Gaiellales bacterium
CGATTCGCGCGAGGCCGTCCTGCAGGAGACCCCAGCCGAGCGCCTCGATCTCCGGCCCGTGCCTACCCGTGAGGCTCGTCGCGTGCACCTGCAGCAGCCAGCCGCGCCGCGCGAGCTCCGCGGCGATACCCGGGCCGGCTTCCGTTCGCTCGGGGTGCGCGACCACCGGCAGCAGGCCGGCCAGCTCGATCCACTCCGCCACCTCGAAGAAGAGCTCCGGCGGTCCCGTGAACGGCACCTCGACGAGGACCGCCTCGAGGCCCTCGAGCGCGAAGCGACGCGGATCCTCGTCGAGGAGGGAGCGCATCGGCGTCAGCTCCCAGCCGAGCCGCAGCTCGAGCCCCGCCCGGGGCCGGAGCCGGACGTGGGCGTCGCGCACCTCCCGCTCGCGCTCCGGCGTCAGGGGGGCGAACGGCGAGACGTGAGGCGTCGCCCAGAGGATCCGCGTGCCTCGGCGGGCCGCCTCCCGGCAGAGCTCTCCGCCCTCTGCGACCGAGCCGACCCCGTCGTCGCCGGAGGGGACCACGTGGCTGTGACAGTCGACGAAGGCGGCCTCCGGCACCGTCGCACGCTATCTCTCCACCGGCACCGGAGGGCCCGGGAGTGCGGTAAAAGCTCTGTAAGGATCGAGAGGAGTCCTCGGACGCGCTGCGTACTCTCTCCTCGTGCCCACCGCCGTCGTCACGGGCGGAGCCGGGTTTCTCGGCTCGCATCTCTGCGATCACCTGTTGGCTCAGGACTTTCGCGTTCTCTGCGTGGACAACCTCGACACGGGCTCGCTCCAGAACGTCGAGCACATGCGCGCCGAGCGGTACACGTTCCTCCACCACGACATCACCGCGCACCTGGAGATCGAGGAGCCGGTCGACTTCGTCTTCCACCTGGCCAGCCCGGCGAGCCCCATCGACTACGCGCGGCTGCCGCTGCAGACGCTCAAGGTCGGCTCGTACGGGACGCACAACGCGCTCGGCCTTGCGAAGTGGAAGCGCGCGCGCTTCCTGCTCACCTCGACGAGCGAGGTCTACGGAGACCCGCTGATCCACCCGCAGCCCGAGACGTACTGGGGCAACGTGAACCCGATCGGCCCGCGCGGCGTCTACGACGAGGCGAAGCGCTACGCCGAGGCGATGACCATGGCGTATCACCGCCAGCAGGGAGTGGACACCTGCATCGCCCGCATCTTCAACACCTACGGCACGCGCATGCGGCCCCACGACGGCCGTGCCGTCCCCACTTTCGTTCGCCAGGCGCTCGAGAACAAGCCCCTGACCGTCTTCGGCGAGGGGACGCAGACGCGGAGCTTCTGCTACGTCGACGACATGATCCGGGGGCTCTTCGCCCTCGCGACGAGCGGAGAGCACCTGCCCGTCAACCTCGGGAATCCCGAGGAGCTGACGCTCATCGAGCTCGCGGAGACCGTCATCCGCGTTACGGGCTCGAAGAGCGAGATCGTGTACGAGGCTCTGCCTGTCGACGATCCGCAGGTGCGCCAGCCCGACATCACCCGAGCCCGGCAGCTCTTGAGCTGGGAGCCCGAAGTCGAACTCGAGGACGGTCTTCGCCGGATGCTCGGCGCGGCCGGAAGGGAGCCAGTCAATGCTTAAGCGTGTTGTGCTCGTCGTCGCCCTGCTCGTCACCGCGGTCGGCTTCAGCGTGCCCGCGGCCTCTGCGAAACCGCACATGCTCGTCGGGATCCTCGACGAGGCGAACACCCTCTACGGAGACCCGGACCGCACCTTCCCGATCCTGAAGCAGCTTCGCACGCAGGTGCTGCGGGTCAACATGTACTGGGGCGGCCGCTTCGGCGTCGCCCAGTCGGGCCGTCCGGAGGTCGCGACCGACCCGGACGACTTCGCCTACGACTGGGAGATCTACGACCGGACCGTGAACTACGGGGCGCAGTACGGGGTCAAGATCATGTTCTCGATCTTCGGCACCCCCACCTGGGCCAACAAGGGCAAGGGTCTCACCTACGCGCCCACGAACTTCCTCGACCTGCAGAAGTTCGCGATCGCGGCCGCGAAGCGCTACAGCGGCACCTTCGAGGGCACCGACGGGCGCAACCTCCCCGCCGTGCGGCTCTGGACGGCCTGGAACGAGCCCAACAACCCGCTGCAGCTGAAGCCGCAGTACCGCAAGGTGGGCCGCACGTTCGTGATGCAGAGCGCGAGGGACTACGCGCGGATCTGCAACGCGGTCTACAACGGCATCCACCAGACACTGATCAGGAACGAGAAGGTCGCCTGCGGCGTCACCTCACCGCGCGGCAACAACAACCCGAACCCAAAGGGCAGCACCCGGCCGTCGGTCTCGCCGCTCGCGTTCCTGCGCGCTGCGAAGAAGGCGGGCATGCGTCGCTTCGACGCGTATGCCCACCAGCCGTACTACGGCAAGAAGACGGAGAAGCCGAACACGCGGCCGACGGCGAGGACCGCCGTCGGGCTCGGCAACATCGGCGACCTGATCACGGAGCTGACGCGGCTGTACGGGCGCAAGCCGCTGTGGATCACCGAGTACGCGTACCAGACGAATCCGCCGGACAAGCTCTTCGGTGTCACGTACAAGCAGCAGGCCGACTATCTGAGGCAGGCGTTCGCGATCGCCCGCAAGAACCCGCGCATCGACCTGATGCTCTGGTTCCTCGTGCGCGACGACACGTCACCCTTCGGCTGGCAGTCGGGGTTCTTCACGCCGAGAGGCGTCAAGAAGCCGGCGTTCACCGCGTTCCAGCGCCTCCCCCACTAGACCCGCCGCGAGCAGCGGCACGAGCGCACCGCCACCCACGAGCAGCGAGGTGACGGTGCGCTCGGCCGTCCAGGCGAGCGTCAGCTGGATCGGGACGATCGAGATCCAGTAGACGAGCACGAGGCCGGCGAAGGAGAGCGCCAGCCAGGCTCCGACGAAGGCCGCCAGCCTGCCGCGCCCGCTCACGAGCGCAGCGGCGAACGCGAGCACGACGAGCGGCGCGAGCAGGCCCCAGCCGGCGCTCCAGAGCTGATGCCAGAGCGCGCTCGCCGCGGGGCGCACGCGCTCGGAGCGATCGGCGAGGTAGCCGGGGTGCAGCAGGCTCGAGAAGCTGTACTCGGGGTTCCGGAGGTCGTGCGAGGCCAGGAAGAGCCGCCAGGGGGCGAGGAGCGCGAAGGCGGCGCCGACCGCGAGCGCCGCGCGGGGGAGCCGCGAGCGGTCGGAGAGCGCGAGCGAGCCGAGCAGGGCGAGAGCCGCTGCAGCGGCGAAGAGCGTGCCCTCGCTCTTCGTCAGCATGGCGGCGCCGAGGAAGAGCCCGCCGGGCACGAGCGTCCAGCTCTCCCCCGAATCGACGAAGCGCGCGAGCGCGGCGACGGCGAGCGCGACGAGGAACGCGAGCGGGATGTCGGCGAGGTTGGTGGAGAGCTGCTTCAGCACGGCCGAGGCGGAGAACAGCACGAGGAGGGTGATGCCGACCGCCGCGGCGGGAACGCGCGGGCGTAGCAGCCCCCACAGCCCGCCCGCGAACGCGAAGGCGAGCAGGATGAGCTGGACGTGCACGAGCGTCCCGTCGAACGCGCCCATCGCCCGGAAGCCGATCGCCTCGAGCGAGGGCAGGTAGAGCGGGTGCTGGAGTGGCGGGTACGTCGTGAAGACCGGTCCGCCCGTGCCGCCGAACTCGTACAGCGCCTTCGCCTTGAGCCCCCAGATGGCCCAGCCATCCCACTCGACGAGCGGCCTGACGGCGTACGCCCGCGCCGCGACGAGCAGGAGGACGAGGGCGGCGGCGAGCCCGAGCCAGCCGATCGCCAGGCTCGTCGCGGGTTCCGCCGGCGCTCGCTCGCCCGGGGGCAGGCGCCGGGCTCGACGGACGCCGAGAGCGAGCACGACGGCGGCAACGACGGCGAGCTCAGGGAGACCGAGCGGTACGTCGACGAGAGCGAGGTGCGCCGAGGCGACGCCCGCGACGGCGAGCCCGAGCGCGTACGCGAGCGGCAGGCGCTCCCGGAGCGCCGTCCGGGTGGGCGCGAGGCGGAGCAGCGGCAGGAGTCCGGCCCCGAGCGCGAGGTAGAGCGCGTTCACGGCGAGCAGGCCCACGAGACTCCCGTTCATCGCCTCACCCGGGCGACCGAGGCGGCCCGGCCCGCCAGCCGCTCCACGCGGCCGAGCCTGACCCCGAGCGTCCGCGGGTCGGCGCCGACCGACAGGATCACCTCTGCCTGCCGCGGGTCGGTGACGGCGATCGCGGGTAGCAGCAGAAAGCGTCCGAACGCCCGCACGGCCGTCGGAAGGTCGACGCCGGTGAAGTAGCGCCCGGGCGCCACCTGGAGGTAGTAGCGCTCGCCGCGTCGCAGGCGGGCGGCGAAGAAGCGTTCCGTGTCGAGCGGCAGCAGGCCCTGGAACTGCGGCACGACGTTCGGCTGCTCGCGCGTCAGGTCGGCGTAGGCCGAGTGCTGGCTCGACAGGAAGCGGAGCGTGCCGGGAAGCGTCCAGAGGGTCGAGGCGAGGGCGAGAACGAGCAGCAAGACGGCGAGCCCGTCCCGCGCGCGGAGGCTCACCGGGGCGTCGTCTCGAGCAGCGAGCGGTACAGGCGGTCGACGTCGTCGACGAGCCGGTCGACGGCGTAGCGGGGGATCACCCGCGCGCGCCCGGCGGCGCCCATCCGCGCCCGCAGCTCCGGGTCGGCGGCGAGCCTCGAGAGGCGCTCGGCGAGCTCGTCGACCGCGCCGGGCGCCACGAGGAAGCCGTCCTTGCCCTCCCGGACGACGTCGGGGACGCCGCCCACCGCCGTCGCCACGACCGGCCGGCCCGCGGCGAGCGCCTCGATCGCGCTCACCGGCGTGCCCTCGCTCGTCGAGGGCAGGACGAGGGCGTCGAAGGCGGCGTAGAACCGGCCGACGTCCTCCTGGTAGCCGAGGAAGAGGCAATGGCGGATCACCCCGAGCTCGGACGCGCGCCGCTCGATCGCGTCGCGCTCGGGGCCGTCGCCGACGAGGCAGAGGAGCGCGTCGACGCCGCTCTCGCGCAGGCGCCTGCAGGCGAGGAGGACGTCCTCCGTTCGCTTGACCCCTGTCATGCGGCCGATCCAGCCGACGGCGAAGCGCTCGCTGCCGATGCCGAGCACACGCCTCGCCTCCTCGCGCGTCCCTTCCTCCACGGCGACGCGCTCGTCGAGCGCGATCCCGAGCCGCACGACAGCGAACCGGCCACGCGGCGCCACGCCGAGCGCGACGAGGTCGTCCCGCACCTCCGGGCTGACGGCGACGAGGGCCGTCGAGACGCGGGCGAGTAGCCGCTCGAGCAGCCGGAAGCCCGCCGTTCGGACGGGGTCGAAGTAGCCGCGGAGGACATGGCCGTGGAAGGTGTGCACGATGATTGGCGGTCGGGCCTCCCCCGCGAGCAGTGCCGCCAGGCGCCCGACCGCGCCCGCCTTGGCCGTGTGCGTGTGCAGGATCTGCGGTCTCGTCGAGCGGATCAGGCGCGCGAGCCGGAGCACGGCGACGGCGTCGCGAAGCGGCGAGATCTCGCGGTGCAGCTCGTCGATCTTCTCGACCCGAACGCCGAGCCCGTCGGCCACGAACGCCATCGAGTCCTCGCCCCGCCCCAGGCTTCCGGCGACGAGCGTCGTCGCGTAGCCGCGCTCGCGCAGGCCGGCCGTGAGGTAGGCGACGTGGAGCGCGGGGCCGCCCATGTTCAGCCGCGCGATCACGCGCAGCACCTGCACCGGCTCCGCACGGCCCGGGAGAACGGTTGTGGACGAATCGTTCGTGAGTTGTTCCGTTCCCGGCTCAGGCGACGGCGAGGGCGTCGGCCGTCAGGCGCAGACCCTCCTTCAGTCCCACGCGCGGCCTGAAGCCGAGCAGTCGGCCGGCTTCGCTCACGTCGGCCCACGAGTCGCGGACGTCGCCGGCGCGGGCCGGGAGGTACCGCTTCTCGACCTCGCGACCGAGCACCTCGCCGATCCAGTCGGCGAGGTCGTTCACGGTGGCCGAGCTGCCCGTCGCCAGGTTCAGGACGCTACCGCTGACGCCGGCGGCCTCCGCGGCGAGCAGGTTGCCCTCCACCACGTTCGCGACGTACGTGAAGTCGCGCGACTGCGTCCCGTCGCCGTAGATCGGCACCGGCTCCCCCGCCGAGACGGCGGCCAGGAAGCGCGGGACGACCGCGGCGTACTGCGAGCTCGGGTCCTGGCGCGGGCCGAAGACGTTGAAGTAGCGCAGCGCCACCGTCTCGAGGCCCGGATAGACGCGGCTGAAGCTGACGCAGTAGCGCTCTGCCGCGAGCTTCGCGACGGCGTACGGCGCGATCGGATCGAGCGCCGCCGACTCGACACGGGGCAAGGCGCCGGCGTTTCCGTAGACGGAGGAGGACGACGCGGCCACGACGCGGCGCACGCCCTCGTCGCGTGCGGCGAGAAGCACGTTGAGCGTGCCCTCGACGTTGACCGCGCTCGTCGTCAAAGGATCCTGCACGGAGCGCGGCACGGACGGCAGCGCGCCCTGGTGGAAGACGACCTCGACCCCGCGCGTGGCCGCATGGACGCGCTCGTAGCTCCGGAGCTCGCCCTCGACGATCTCGACGTCGTCCTCGAGCTCCTCGAGGTTGCCCCGGCTGCCCGTGGAGAAGTTGTCGAGCACGCGCACGGCGTCTCCGGCCTCGAGCAGCGCGCGGACGAGGTTCGAGCCGATGAAGCCGGCGCCGCCGGTGACGAGGACCTTTCGGCTCACGCCGGAAGCCTAATGGGGTCGCTCGACGGGCTGCCCGCGGAGGCGGGTCGCGTGGCCGCGGCCCCGGCCGCGGCGAGCCCGAGGGCGAGCCAGGTGACGGCGTCGAGCGGGATCCCGGCGACGAGGCCCTGGGCGCTCCAGAGACCGACGACGAGCACGAGCCACAGCAGCCCGAGGAGGGCGGCGGTGGAGCCGGCGAGCGCCGCTCTCGCCGCCAGGCCGAGCCCCGCGAGGAACACGGCGAGCAGGGCGAGCCCGCCCACGGCGCCGAGGTCGGCGAGCGTCTGCACGTAGAGGTTCTGGACGCCGTAGCGGTGCCGGGGCGAGGGAAACGCCTGCTCGGCCGCGTCCGGGAACCTGCGGCGCGCGTCCGCGAGGTACGGACGGTAGCTCTCGTCCTCGGCCGACCCCTGCCAGCCGACGCCCACGATGGGATGGTCGAGGAAGATGCGGCCGCCGATGTACGCGAGCAGGGTTCGCTGCGCGTACGTCTGCACGTCCTCACGGGTCGAGGCCTGCTCCTGGCGGATGCCGAGGAAGCGGACGAACTGGTCGAAGTCCCGTGCCCGGAGCGCGAGCACCCCCGCGGTCACGAGGGCGCACACCGCCGCGACAGCGGCGAGCCGCCGCGCAGTGAGCGAGCCGCGCGCGACGAGGGCGAGCGCCGCCGCCGCGAGCAGCAGGCCGATCACCCCCGCCGAGGCCCCCGCGAGCACGAGGCCGAGCGTTCCGCTCGCGAGCGCGAGGCGGGCGGGAAAGCGCGGCACGTCCGCCACGAGCGAGGCCAGCCCGGCGAGCACGACCGCGCCCGAGAGCGCGGCGAGATCGTGGTGGCCGAGAAAGGCGGGTTGCCGGTAGCCGGCCGGCCAGGCCCCAAAGATGCCGACGCCGAAGAACTGGAGCAGGGCGACCGTGCTGGCGACGGCGCTCCACACCGTCAGCACCGTGAGCAGGAGCGAGACGTCCGCCCGCCGGCGGAGCAGGAGCGGCACGGCGGGCGCGAGCAGCCCGTACTCGACGAACTCCGCCGCTGTCACGACGTGCGTCCGCCACGCGTACCCGGACCTCGTGGCCAGCGGGAGGAAGCAGGAGACGAGGATCCAGACCGCGAGCCCTCCCGCGGCGAGCCACAGCGCCCGCCCGGCGCGGAGCGGGCCGAAGCCGAGCCTCCGCCCGGCGAGGAGCGCCGCGCCGACGATCGCGAGCACGGCGACGTCCTGGAGCTTCGCGGTCGCGAGCCCCATCCGGAGCTTCGGCTGGTAGTCGATGTGCAGGAACAGCACCGGGAGCGCGACGACGAGCACCCCGGCGAGACCGGGCCGCCGGCCCGGCGAAGAGGACTCGGCCCGCGGCACGGCAACCGAGTGTAGGCCCTTCCCTGCGCCTGGGCGACCGGTTCCTATACTGGCTCGGGACATGCGCTCTCGGCTCCTCTGGCGCCGGTCCGCGACGGCCGCCGGGACCTACTCCTCCGTGCTGCTCGGCATCCTCGGGACGATCGTCGCCGCACGCTCGCTGGGCCACTTCGACTTCGGCCTCTTCGCGATCGTCGTGGCGGCCACCGGCTTCTTCCAGACGCTGCTCGACCTCACCGTCGAGGAGGCGGTGATCAAGTACGGGTTCCGCTACCAGGAGACGGAGGACTGGGGTCGTCTGCGGCGCCTGTTCGGTCGGGCGCTCGCGTTCAAGGCGGCCGGCGGCCTCCTCGCCGGGCTCGCGCTCCTCGGTCTCGCGCCGGCAGCGGAAACGCTCTTCGGCTCCGATCGCCTCACCGTCCCGCTGCTCGTCGCGGCGCCGCTGCCGCTGCTCCAGTCGCCCGAGACGCTGGCCGGGGCCGTCCTCTATCTGCGCGGCCGCTACGACGTGCGCTCGTACTTCCTCGCCGTCTCGATGGCCGTCAGGCTCCTGGCGCTCGCGCTCGGGGCACACTTCGGCGTCACGGAGGCTGTGCTCGCGCTCGTCCTCGCCCAGGTGCTCGCGACCGGCGCGATCAGCGCCGCGGGGCTCGCCGGCTTCCGGCGCTTCCCGCAGGCCCCGGCGGAGAGCCTCGAGCGCGATCGCCGGGAGATCCGGCGCTTCGTCCTCCAGTCGAGCGGCGCCACGGGCATCCTCTCGCTCCGGACGGCTCTCGCTCCCCTGCTGCTCGGCGTCTCGACGAATCCGAGCGAGGTGGCGTCGTTCCGGGCCGCGCAGGCCCCGCAGCAGGGCTTCGCCGCACTGTCCGCCCCGGCGCGCATGGTGCTCCTGACCGAGCACACCCGCGACTGGGAGCGGGGCGAGCGCGCGTCGGTGTTCGACGGCATCCGCAGGTTCAGCCTCGCCGCCGCGGCGCTCTCGGTGGTCGTCGTGGTCCCGGCCATGTGGCTGATGCCCGACCTGATCCGGATCGTCCTGAAGCCGGACTTCCTCGGCGCCACCGACGCGGCGCGCGTGATCCTGCCCGCCGCGGCGATCCAGTTCGTGCTCGGATGGACGAAGCCGTTTCCGGTCTCGATCGGCAAGCCCCAGCTCCGAGTCGTGGCGCACGGGCTCGAGACGGCGGTGCTGCTGCCGCTCGTCGTGGTGCTCGGGCGCGCGTGGGGCGCGACCGGGGCCGCGGTGGGGGTTCTCGCCTCGACGATCGTCTTCGCGCTCGTCTGGGCCGTGCTGTACGCACGGGTTCGCCGGGCCGAGGAGACGGGCGCGGCGGCGGCGCCCGTGGTCGCCACCGAGGCTGTGACGCAGTGAAGGCGCTCGTCGTCTCGGGGATCTGGCCTCCGGACGTGGGCGGTCCGGCGAGTCACGCACCCGAGGTGGCGGCCTACCTGCAGGCTCGCGGCCACGCGGTCGAGGTGGTGACGACTGCCGAGCGAGCGCCGGAGCCGCGTGCGTATCCGGTCTCCTGGGTCTCCCGCTCGCTGCCGAAAGGGCTCCTGCACGTGCGGACCGCGGCGCTCGTCGGCCGCCGCGCCGTGGCCGCGGACGTCGTCTACACGACCGGCATGTTCGGGCGCAGCGCAGCGGGTGCCACCGCCGGCCGGAAGCCCTTCGTGCTGAAGCTCACGGCCGACCCCGCCTTCGAGCGCGCACGCCGGCGCGGTCTCGTCGGCGGCGAGGTGGAGGGCTTCCAGGCGGGCGGCGGCGGGGTGCAGGCGGCGCTCTACCGGTGCGCCCGCGACCTCGAGCTCCGGCACGCGGCCCACGTGTTTACGCCGAGCGCCTACCTGCGCGAGCTCGCGCTCGGCTGGGGGGTGGAGCCGGGACGGGTCAGCGTCCTGCCGAACCCCGCTCCGAGCGTGCCGGAGCTTCCTGCACGGGACGAGCTGCGGAGAGGACTCGGCCTCGACTGCGAGACGTTGGCGTTCGCGGGGCGTCTGACGGCACAGAAGTCGCTCGCGCTCGCGCTCGACGCGCTGGCGCGCACGGACGGGATCTCGCTCGTGATCGCGGGCGAGGGGCCCGATCGCGTGCCGCTCGAGCGCCAGGCGGCCGAGCTCGGCCTCGACGGGCGCGTGCGCTTCCTCGGGCCCCTGCCGCGCGCCCGCATCCTCGAGCTCTTCCACGCCGCCGACGCGACGGTCCTCTCCTCGAGCTGGGAGAACTTCCCGCACACGGTGGTGGAGGCGCTCGCGGTGGGCACGCCGGTGGTGGCGACGGCGACGGGGGGCGTCGCGGAGGTGGTGACCGACGGCGCCAACGGGCTGCTCGTCCCGCCCGGCGACGTGGAGGCGCTCGCGGCGGCGATCTCGCGGCTGTTCGGCGAGGCGGGGCTTCTCGCGCGCCTGCGGGCGGCGGCGGCCCCGTCCGTGGAGGCCTATGCACCGGAGCGGGTCTTCGCCGAGCTCGAGGCCGTGCTCGAGCGCGCCGCCGCGTGAAGCCGCGCGCTCTCTTCGTCGCGCGCACGCGCTACCGCCTGCCGCTGACTCCGAGCCTGGCGCGCAAGTGGGACGCGCTCGGCCGGGAGCTCGACGTGCGGGTGCTCGCCAGCGCGGCCGACGGCTCGCCGAGCTCGGACGGCATCTTCACGCTCGTGCCACCGCTGCGGCCGCGCCCGCTCGACGGGCTCGGCTTCTACGCGGGCCTGCCGCTGCGAGTAGCCCGCGAGCTCGCCCGCTTCCGCCCCGACGCCGTGGTCGCACAGACGGCGTACGAGGCGGCCGCGGTGCTGGCCGCACGGACGCTCGTGGCGAGCCGCGCGCGGCTCGTGCTCGACGTGCACGCCGACTGGAGGACGTCCACCCGGCTCTACGGCTCGCCGCTTCGGCGACTGCTCGGGCCGCTCGGCG
>JBBSIG010000078.1:0-10954 GCA_038232215.1 Gaiellales bacterium
GCGGCGCGCACGTTCGACTTCGCGGCACTGTCGTTCGCGCGATCGCGGAAGCTGAGGTACGAAGGCACCGCGATCGCGAGCAGGATGCCGAGGATGATGATGACGACCAGGAGCTCGATGAGCGTGAAGCCGCCCTCTCCCTCCAGCCGCCGCTTGATCTTTGCCGTCATGTGTGGGCTCCTTCCACAGGTTCGTTGAACTGATGGCGCCTGTGGCATCGGCCTGGAGCCGGTTATGGCATTAGCCTCGTTTGGGGGATTTCCATCCCTCAACCCGGGTGAGCCGCCGGGGGAAGACGACGACTCAAGGGAGCCGCCGCGCCTGCCGATAGCGGGGGCATGCCGGAGACGCTCTCCTCCGTCGACACGCTGCTCGAGCGCATGGCCGCGCTCGAGGCGTCCGACCTGCACCTGACCTCCGGGACCCAGCCTGCCGTGCGCGTGCGCGGGAGCCTGCAGCGCTTCGAAGACCTGCCGCGGATGACCCCGAACGTGACGCGAGAGCTGCTGTACCGCATCCTCTCGACCGAGCAGCAGAAGCAGCTCGAGATCAACCGGCAGCTCGACCTCTCGTACGCCGTGCCCGGCCTCGCCCGCTTTCGCGTCAACGTCTACTCGCAGCGCGAGAGCCTCGCCGCCGCCTTCCGCTGGATCCCGACGGTGCTGAAGTCGACCGAGGAGCTCGGGCTGCCCGGCACGCTCCACGACCTGACCTCGAAGCCGCGCGGCCTCGTGCTCCTCACGGGCCCGACCGGGTCGGGGAAGTCGACGACGCTCGCCGCCCTGATCGACGAGATCAACCGCACGCGCAGCGACCACATCATCACGATCGAGGACCCGATCGAGTTCCTCCACGCCCACAAGCGCTGCATCGTCAACCAGCGCGAGATCGGGGCGGACGCGCTCGGCTTCGCAGAGGCGCTGCGCGCGGCGTTGCGCCAGGACCCGGACGTGATCCTCCTCGGCGAGATGCGCGACCGCGAGACGATTGCGACCGCGTTGACGGCGGCCGAGACGGGCCATCTCGTCTTCGCGACGCTGCACACGCAGAGCGCGCCGCAGACCGTCGACCGCATCATCGACGTCTTCCCGGCCGAGCAGCAGGACCAGGTGCGAACGCAGCTGGCCGGCTCGCTCGAGGGCGTCGTCACCCAGACCCTGCTGCCGACGCTCGACGAGAGGGGGCGGGTGCCCGCGCTCGAGGTCTTGTTCCCCGACGACGCGGTCCGCAACCTGATCCGCCAGGGCAAGGTCGAGCAGATCTACTCGTTCATGCAGACCGGCACGCAGCGCGGGATGCAGACGATGGAGCAGTCGCTTTCCGACCTGGTCCTACGGCGGATCGTGACGCGAGACGAGGCCCTCACCCGCTCGAGCCGTCCCGACCAGCTCGCGAGCATCCTCGAGCGCGCGGGCTTCGCCGCCGGGACGAGCGCGAACGGCGTCCAGCCCGCCCTCGAGCTTCGGCTCGGCTGAGACTCGAAGGCGACCACGTGAACGAGACCGAGACCGACGTGACCCAGCCGAAGAAGCCGCTCCTGAAGCGGGAGCTCTCCTTCCGCCGCAAGCCGAAGGCGCAAGAGTCGGCGCCGCCCCCGCACCAGGCTCCGCAGCCGGCCGCGCAGGAGAAGGAGCCGGTCCGGAAGCGCGAGCTCTCACTGCGTCGGCGTCCGAAAGATGCGGCGGCGGAGGCCGGTGCCGGCCGGCGCGGGCGGCGCGGCGGGGCGAAGCCGACGCACGTCGTCGGCCTCAAGATCGGCGCGTCGCAGATCGCCGCCGCGGAGGTCGTGAACAACGGCCACGCCGAGGTCGTGCGGCTCGCACGCCGGGCGCTCGAGCCGGGCGTCGTCGTGGCTGGAGTCCTACGGGAGCCGGAGCAGCTCGGCGCCGCCCTGGCGGAGTTCTTCGAGGCGCACAAGCTCCCTCGCCGCGGCGTTCGCCTGGGCATCGCGAACAACCGGATCGGCGTGCGCGTCTTCGACGTCGCCGGCATCGACGATCCGAGCCAGCTCGGCAACGCCGTTCGGTTCAAGGCGCAGGAGACCCTCCCGATCCCGATCGAGGACGCGGTCCTCGACTACCGGGTGCTCGAGGAGCGGGTCGACGAGGAGGGTATGAAGATTCGCCGCGTCCTGCTCGTCGTCGCCTACCGGGAGCTGATCGATCGCTACCTCGCGGCGTGCGAGCTGGCCGGGATCAGGCTCATGGGGATCGATCTCGAGGCGTTCGCGATCCTGCGGGCGCTCGGGCCGCCGAGCGACGCTCCCGCCTCCGACGCCGCGCGCGTCGTCGTCGCGACCGGCCACGATCGCTCGACGTTCGCCCTCTCGTACGGAGGCGTCTGCGAGTTCACGCGCGTGCTCGACTGGGGCGGCTCGAGCCTCGACGTCGCCGTCGGCCGCACGCTCGACCTCCCGCCTGCGGCTGCCGAGCCGATCAAGCGCGCCCTCGGGCTCGACGGAGAAGGCCCCGTACCGGGGGCGGAGGAGCTGACCGAGGAGCAAATCGCCCGCGTGCACGCGGCGGCGGGGCAGCAGGTGCAGTCGTTCGCCCGGGAGCTCGTCTCCTCGCTCCAGTTCTACCAGAAGCAACCCGGCTCGCACGGCATCGGCGAGGTCGTGCTGACGGGGGGCACCGCCGGGCTGCGCGGCTTCGCCCCAGAGCTCCAGCGGTTGATCGGGGTTCCGGTTCGCGTCGGAGATCCGCTCGCGCGCGTGAAGGTCGCGACGACGGTCGCCGACGGAGACGAGGTCGGATCGCTCGCCGTCGCCATCGGCCTGGGGATCGAGGAGTAGCTCGTGCGCGCCGTCAACCTGCTACCGCGCGATCTGTCTCAGCGGCGGTTTGCCCTCGAGTACACGTCGAGGACCGTCGGGCTCGCGGGCCTCGGGGCCGCCGTCCTGATCTGCGCGCTGCTCGCGTTCGGGTACCTGGGTGCCAGCGGCAAGGCGAAGGACCGGCAGGAGACGCTCGACGCGCTGACGGCGCAGCTTGCTGCGACCCCCCGGCCGGTGTCGGCGCCCCCGGTCGACCCGGCGCTCGCGACCGACCGGTCCCAGCGGGTCAGCGCGCTGAACTCGGCGCTTGCACAGCGAATCGCCTGGGACCGCCTGCTCCGACGTCTCTCGCTCGTCCTTCCGCGTGACGTCTGGCTGTCGAGCTTCGTCGCGAACGGCCCGGCCGCTGCCACCGCGGCCGCTCCGGTCGAGGGCGCGACCGAGGCGGTGCCGGCGGGCGGGACCTGCAGCCTGCAGGGGTACGCGTACTCGCAGACCGGCGTCGCCCGTCTGCTCGCGCGCCTCGCCGTCGTGCCCGCGCTCGCGGACGTGCAGCTCAAGTCGAGCGCCCAGACGAAGGTCGGCCTGCGAAGCGTCTACCAGTTCAACATCGAGGCAACGGTCGTCCAGGGGGCATGAAGCAGATGAGGAAGACCTCTCCGGGCGTCCTGATCGCAGCCGTCGTGACGGGGCTCGTCCTGCTCGCGCTGGGCGGCTACCTCGCGCTCGTGGCGCCGCAGAGCTCACGCGCGGCCCGTCTCGACGAGCGAATCGACGAGACGCAACGCCAGATCGACGCCAATCGCAGCGCGGCGCGAGGAGGCGAGGAGGTGCGCGCGCTCAGCGTGGGCGACGGATTTCGGCTCGCGAAGGCGATGCCCGACCGAACCGACATGACGGGCATCCTGATCGAGCTCAGCCGTCTCGCAGGCGGAACCGGAGTCGTCTTCCAGTCGATCACGCCCTCGCCCGCGGTGACCGGCACCGGCTACTCGATCGTCCCGATCTCCGTCGTCTTCGGGGGTCGCTTCGGGGAGCTGACCGAGTTCCTCGCCCGCCTGCGAGAGCTGGTTCGCGTCTCGAACGGCCGGCTTCACGCGTACGGCCGCCTGTTCACGGTCGAGAGCCTCAACTTCGCGCAAGGCACCGACAAGCTCCCGCGGATCCAGGCAACGCTCACCCTCGACGCCTACGTCTACGGGCCGGGCCAAGGGGCCGCTGACGCGACCGGCACGACTACGACGACCACCACGACTCCGCCGCCGCCGAGCGGCGCGACCGCGGCGGGGGCGCCGTAATGGCGCCGAAGCGCGGCGCGGACCTGCGCCGGCAGAAGGAGCGGCGGCAAAAGCTGATCGCGCTGGTCGGCGGCATCTTGCTGCTGGCGCTGCTCGCCGTCCAGGGCCCGAAGACACTCGGTCGGCTGCGTGGCGACTCCACGACCGCGGCCCAGCCGGCGACCGCCGGTGCCCCCTCCGCCGGCGCCACGGACTCCGCCTCGGCGCCGCCCGCCACGGCTTTCGTCCTGCACGAGCCGAACGAGTCCGCCGCGGTCTCGAGCGGGCAGCTCGCAACTCTCGACCGCTTCGCGGGCAAGGATCCGTTCGTCCCGCAGGTCTCGCTGGACGGGCCGGCCGCCGCCACCTCGTCGACCACGTCGGCGACTCCGCAGCGGCCGTCGGCCGGCACTGGGCCGAAGACGTCGGAGAGCACGGCCGGGATCACCGGCAAGCGCACGGCCGGCGGTGCCGCCGGCAAGCGCACCGCGGGTTCGGCGCCGCGGATCACGACCACGCCACCGGCCACGGAGACCACGGCCGCGCCGGGAACGGGCACCACGCCCGTGCCCGGCTCCACGACCACGCCCGACGGCAGCACCGTGACCACTCCGACTGCCCCCACCGTGACGACGCCCGCTCCCGGCACGACGACGACGCCCGGCTCCACCACGTCCGGGGTTCCCCCGGCCGGCGCCTCGCCGGTCTCTACGACCGTCGTCATCTCGACGAACGGGAAGTCGGAGCAGGTCACCGTCGGCGCCGAGTTCCCGCAGGCGGACCCGATCTTCAGGCTCGTCTCCGTGTCGGAGAAGGGGGTGCGGATCGGGATCGCGGACGGCTCGTACGCGACCGGGGCCGAGGCGACGCTGCTCGTCCGTGGAAAGCTCCTGACCCTGATGAACACCGCCACCGGGGCGCGGTACGAGCTGCGGCTGCTCCCGGGCTCGTAGAAGAGTCAGATCTGTAATGGGTACTCGCGCGCGCGAGGAGCAGGGGTTCGGGCTCGTGGAGCTGCTGATCGCGATGACGATCCTGAACATCGCGCTCCTCGCCCTCGTCGCCGCGTTCAACTCGGGGGCGCTCTCGATCCGGCGGGCGAGCCGCGTCTCGACGGCGACCGTGCTCGCCGACACCCAGATGGAGGGTTACCGAGCTCTCAGGTATGCCTCGATCAAGCTCGACGTCGGCTCCGCGACGCCAGCCTCGTACCTGGCCGATCCGGCCTACACCCCGCTGACCCCTCCCACCGATCCCACGGATCCGGACAACGTCACCCAGCCCGGCTGCCCGGCTCCGACGAGTCAGTGCACGGCCAGCCGCACGACCACGGGGCCGGATGGGGTCACCTACCGGGTCGACACGTACGTCGCGAAAGACGTTCAGAGCGGGCGGACGCTGAAGAAGGTGACCGTGGTCGTTCGCCTCGGCACCGATCTCGGCAACTCGCTCGCGCGCGAGGTGTCGACCTTCGACAAGTCGTTCGGGTAAGCGCGCGTCTCAAGGGCCCTCGCGGCGCTGCCGATACACGCGGTATGGCCTCGTTCGCGTACAGCGCGATCAACGCCCAGGGCGCGGAGCTCGTCGGCGAGCTCGTCGCCTCCGACGCCGACTCGGCCCGCGAGCAGCTCCGGCTGAAGGGGTTGCTCGCTCAGCGAATCGACCAGATCGGCGGGGAGGCCGGGGAAGCGCGCGCTCGGTTCAAGAAGGTCAAGCCGAAGTCGCTGCAGATCTTCTCGCGCCAGTTCGCGACCATGATCGACGCCGGTCTGAACGTCGTCAGTGCGCTCGTCATCCTCGAGGAGCAGACCGACGACAACTATCTCGCGGAGGTGATCGCGCAGCTTCGCGAGGACGTCGAGGGCGGCCTCCTGCTCTCGCAGGCGATGTCGAGGCATCCCAAGGTGTTCAACCGCCTGTACCTCGCGATGGTCGAGGCGGGCGAGGCGGCGGGAATCCTCGACGTCGTGCTCGACCGGGTCGCCCTGCAGATCGAGAAGGAGACGAAGATCAAGCGGCGCGTCAAGGGCGCGATGATCTATCCGACGATGGTGCTGATCTTCGCGACCCTCGTGCTGATCGGCATGCTGCTCTTCCTCGTTCCGATCTTCGTCGACATCTTCAAGGAGCTGGGCGGCGATCTGCCGACCCTGACCCAGTGGGTGCTCAAGGCCTCGAACCTGATCCGGCACGACTGGTTCATCCTGTTTCCCACCGTCTTCGGAATCATCTTCGGCATTCGCCGCTACAAGAAGACGGAGTCCGGTCGTCAGCTCTGGGACCGCCTGCTCCTTCGCGTTCCGATGAAGATCGGCGACGTCGTGCTCAAGGTGACGATGGCGCGCTTCTCGCGGACGCTCTCGACGCTCGTCGCCGCCGGCGTCGACATCATCAAGGCGCTCGAGATCACCGGCCAGACGGCCGGCAACTGGGTCGTCGAGGAGGCCCTGACCGGTGTCCGCGCGCGCGTGCAGGAGGGTGTCCCGATCGCGCAGCCGCTGATCGAGAATCCGGTGTTCCCGCCAATGGTCAGCCAGATGGTGCGGATCGGCGAGGAGACCGGAGAGCTCGAGAGGATGCTCGGCAAGATCGCCGACTTCTACGAGGACGAGGTGGACAGCGCGATCCAGTCTCTGACGTCGATCATCGAGCCCATCATGATGCTCGGCGTCGGCGCGATGGTCGGCATCGTGATCATCTCGATGTACCTGCCGATGTTCAAGCTGCTCACGCTCGTCAAGTAGGGCGAGTGCCTATCCAGCGGAGAGCCTCGATTGCGGTCGCGAGGCCTCGGCCTCCGGGAGCCGTCGAGGCTGTGGACGATCCCGCAGGCATGCTGCCCGGTAGGATTCGCGCAGTCGGGGTGGGGCGTCCACCAAAACGGTCGGAAGGGGAGAGCAATGAGAATGAGGCATGTCCTTGCGAGCGTCGTGGCAGTGGCCGCGAGCGCGCTCGTTTTCGCTGGTGTCGGGGCTGCGGCGGCACCGCAGCCGCAGCCGTTCAACTGTGTCGGCCTCGGCGACATCATGATCGTGACCGCGCCGTCGAGCGACAACGCGAACGACTTCGGCGCGGCGAGGATCGTCGGCGGCGGGATCTTGATCCCGGTTAGCTTCGAATTCAGCGCCTTCGACAACACGACGAACACGCTCCTCTTCGCGGACGGCGCTACGAAGGGCGGCGGTAACGGCAACCGCAATCAGACGACGACGACATGCTCGTTCGCGCAGACCGCGACGCTTGCGGACCTTCTGGGGCCGGGCGAGACCGCCCCGCCCGGCACGTCGCCGACCGACAGCGTCACGTTCACGATCAGCGCGACCGTGATCGTCAAGAAGTAACGAGGCACCGGCGAGGCGAGGACCAGGGGCCGGCCGCAGCTCCGGCTCTCGCCTTCGGACGGGACGCCGCCGGCGCACGTCGGCGAAGTCGGGACCCCCGCGGCAGCTGAGGACGTACAGACGGTGTGGGTCGTCCTTCCGCGTCGATCGCGTCCGTCGTCATGCCGCGCTCGGCGCGCTGGGAGCGCACCACACGGTGAATCGAGCCGACCGGGGTCGTGCGCCGGCTCGGCTCGGTCGACGGCGAGCGAAAGCTCGCCGCGCAGGTCGGATGCGCGCGCTGAGCCAGGCTCGCCCGAGCGCTCTCCTCGTCGGCTGCGCGGCCCTGGCGCTGGCCGCGCTCGCCCTCGCCGGCTCCGCGCCCCAGCACGCTGGCGCCGGCGGGCCGTTCGAGCGCCTGCTCGGCGTCGGTGCCGGAGGGAAGTGGCGGGCGATCCGACTCGCACCGGCCGGGCGGCGGAGCGACGCTCCGCTCCTCACGGGCGGAAGGCGCGTCCCGCGGCCGGCTCGCGGCTACGTCCGGCTCTTTCCGACGATCGGCGGCTTGCCGGGCATCCCCGGCCGCTATTACCCGGACGAGCACGTCCTCTGCTGGTCGTGGCGCCAGCCCGACCGCGACTGCTGGCGCGCAGGCGCGAGCGCGGCCCGGCTGCTCGCCCCTCTGGCGCGACTGCCGCGCTGGAGCCAGGAGCCGACCGTGCTCGCCGAGCTCCGCTACCGCGGCCGGCGCGTGCGGCCGGCCTTCTCGAACCTGCTCGTCGCGCTCGAGCTCGCCTTTCAGCGAGGAGCCGCTCCGGTGGAGAAGGTGCCCGCCGACGCGATTCGCTTCAGCGGTCGCTGGCGCGGGCCAGCCGCCGCCGCACGGCCGCGACGGTTCGCGCTCGGGCCGGCCGGCGCCTACAGCGGGGGCCTCCTCTACCCGCTCGCGCGCGGCGTCTGGAGCTTCGCCGACGGCAACCGTCTCCCCGGCGCGACGACGGGCGGCCTGACCGTGCGAGCGCGCCCGGCAACGCTGTACGGGATCGCCGGCCCGCCACCGGCGGGTCTGGTGCGCCTCGATCCGCGGACGCTGCAGCGGCTGCCGGGCTGGCGGATCCCGCTCCAGAGCCACAGCTTCGGCTGGAGCTTCTCGCCTGACCGCTCCAGGCTCGCGCTCGGGAGCGACGGCAGCGCCGAGATTCGCCTGCTCGATCTGCGCCGCCCGCGGGTCCTCGGCGACGTCGAGGTCAAGGTGGCCCGAAGCGGCTCCGTGCTGGCGACGGCGTGGGCGGGAGCGAGGCGAGTGCTCGCGGTCGTGGTCAGCCCGGGCTGCTGCGGCCTGGGGGATACGACCGTCGCCGGCATCGACGCCCGCGGGCCGCGCCTGCTCTGGCAGCGGCGGCTGGGCGGCTCGCTGCAGGCGGGTGGGCGCTTCCGGCGCAGCCTCGTGCTCGTGCTCGGACCGCGCGGGCGCGCGCTCGGCCTCTCGCGGCTCGTTCTCGTCGGCCCCGAGGGCCGCGCCCGCTCCGTCCCGCTCTCGCAGATTCGCTCCGGCTCCGAGCCGGCACGCGACGGCCGTGACCCGGCGCGCTTCCTCCTGCGCCAGTGGAACCCGGGCCTCGCCCTCGACCCCTCCGGCGCGCGCGCCTTCGTCGTGCAGGCGGGCGCGCCGGTGGCCGAGGTCGACCTGCGCAGTCTGCGCCTCCGCTATCGCGTGCTCTCGCAGCCGATCTCGCTGCTCGGCCGGCTGCACGACTGGCTGGAGCCGCAGGCGCTGGCCAAGGCACAGGAGGGGCCGAACCGGCAGGCGCTCTGGCTCGGACGCGGGCTGCTCGCCGTCACCGGCACCGATACGCACGCCTCGCTCGGCTCCGGCCGGGAGGCGCAGTGGGAGACGCCGGCCGGGTTGAGGGTGATCGACACCCGCCGCTGGAGCGTTCGCACGCTCGACCCGCGCGCGACACGGGCGGCCTTCGTGTCCGGGACGCTCCTTTCCTTCGGGTTCCTCTGGGACTCCCGCAAACAGGGGATCTCCGGAAGCGGCCTGAGCGGCTACGCGCGCGACGGCAGCCGCCGCTTCCACCTCTACGGCGACGACCCCATCTCCGACGTGCAACCGCTCGGCTCACGCATCCTGGTCGGCGGCGCGGCCGCGAGCCGCATCTTCCGGCGGGGAGCGCTGCTCGAGGCGAGCAGCGGCCGCGAGCTCGGCCGTGTCCGCTTCGACTTCCAGCTGCTCGCCGGCGATCAGCCCTTCTGGTACTGAGTGGCGAGTGATCGTGCAAGCGCGGAGTCTCCTGCTCGCGTCCGTCCTCGCCGGACTCGTGCTTGCCGGCCCCGCGCTGGCGAGCGGCGGCGTCCGCCTCGTCTCCGCCCATGGTGCTCGCCTGCTTGTTCCTCGAGCCTGGCAGCGAGCCGAGGCGGCGAGCGATGGGCCGGTTACGGATCCGCGGACCCTGCTCGTGGTCGGCACGGCGGGCGTTCGCCCGAGGAAGTCTCGCTGTCAGATCGCCGCCTACCACGTCCCCGCGGCGGGGGCGGTGGTCGTCGTCGTCGGCTGGAGGACAGTCGCGGCGGCCGGCGGTGGAACGCAGAAGCCGGGCCGCCGACCGTTGCTACGGCTGCGCAGTGTCCGCCGGCCGAGCTTCGAATGCTTCTCCGGCCGAGGCGCGGTCGCGCAGGTTCTTCTCCGCGGCAAGCCCTACCAGGTGAACGTCATGGTCGGAGAGCGCGCCTCAGAGCGACGTGTCGCGGAAGCGCTCGCCGTCGCTCGCTCGTTCGATCTGGCCCGCTGAAGCACGCTGCGCCGCAGCTCGGCCGGCGCTCGCCTACGGCGATCGCGCGCCGTCCCAGACGACGAAGGAGCTGTCACGGGCGGCGGGCAGCCGGACGGGACGGACCCGGATCCGGGTCCGGGTCTGCCCGGGTCGCCAGACCGCCACCCCGTCTCGCTCGGCCGTCCGAGCCAGCAGCACGAGGCGACCGTCGCTCGTCCAGGCCATGCTCGTGAACTTGAGCGAGAGGGCGGCAGGCATGTCGGGGAGGTGGCGGAAGCGACGGGTGCTCGGGTCGAGCAGCCAGATGTCCGTAACTTGTGTCCCGCTGAACTCGAACGCCGGATCCGAGAAGCTGAGCGCGACCAGCTTGGCGTCCGCCTGTACCGCTGCTCTATTCCTGCCGCCTTGCGGTGCCGAGCCGGTTTGGCTCGGCCAGCGCAGCCGCCACTGCTCGCCGCTCGGCAGATCCGTCAGCGTGAGCGGACCGTGGGAGGCGGCAGTCGTCAGCGCGAAGCGGCCGACCACCGCCCAGAGCCCGCCTATGGGCAGCAACGTCTGGCCGGTGCTCGGGTCGAGGACGGAGCTTCCCTCGACGAGGAGCGTGCCGGCCGGGCCTCCGACGAGCTCGGTCGAGCACGGCACTGGCCGCGGGCTCTGACGTTCCCGCCCGTCGAGCGCGACCTCGCGGAGCTCGCAACTGTCTGCGTCCGTGAAGCTCTTGAGCCAGATCGCCTGACCGTCCGCGCTCGGCGCAACGCCCCAGCCAGTGGCGATCCGGCGAGCAGTCGGGGTACCGCGGCGCAC
>JBBSIG010000079.1:0-10891 GCA_038232215.1 Gaiellales bacterium
ACCGCTCGAGTCAGCCGCACACCGCCCAGGTGTGGCGCTCGATCGCGCCCCGCATCCGCGCCTACTTCTTCCGCTACGGTCGCGCCGGGAGTCTCGAGCGGATCGCGGCCGAGCACGGCGAGCTGCTGGCCGCCCTGCTGACGCGCGACGGCGAAGCAATCGTCGCCGCGGTCGAGCAGCACATCGCGGTGACCGCGCCGACGACGTCGTGACGCCGCTGCTCCAGGTCGAGAACCTGCGCACCTGGTTCGAGTCCGAGCGCGGGCCGATCCGAGCGGTGGACGGGGTCGACTTCACGATCGAGGCGGGCCGCACGCTCGGGGTCGTCGGCGAGTCGGGTAGCGGCAAGTCGGTGACCGCCCTGTCCGTCATGCGGCTGATCGACGCGCCCGGCCGGGTCGCCGAGGACAGCCGCATCCTCTTGGAGGGGAACGACCTTGCCCGGCTCGGCGAGAAGGCGATGGAAGGTATCCGCGGCAACGAGATCTCGATGATCTTCCAGGAGCCGATGACCTCGCTGAATCCGGTCTTCACCGTCTCGGAGCAGATCGCCGAGGCGGTGCGCTACCACCAGCGGGTCGGCGCGCGGGAGGCGCGGGCTCGCAGCGTGGAGATGCTCGAGCTCGTCGGCATCCCCGAGGCGGAGCGGCGTGCCGACGACTACCCGCACCAGCTCTCCGGGGGCATGCGGCAACGCGTGATGATCGCGATAGCGCTCGCCTGCAACCCGAAGCTGCTGATCGCCGACGAGCCGACGACGGCGCTCGACGTCCCGATCCAGGCGCAGATCCTCGAGTTGATGACGGGCCTGCGGGAGCGGCTCGGGATGGCAATCCTGCTGATCACGCACGACCTCGGCGTGGTCGCAGAGACGTGCGACGACGTCGTCGTCATGTACGCCGGTCGCGTCGTCGAGCGGGGTCCGGTCGACGCCGTCTTCACAGCGCCGCAGCACCCGTACACGGAGGCGCTGCTGCAGTCGATCCCGCTGCTCGGAATGACGCAGGCGGAGCCGCTGCGGGTGATCCGGGGAACGGTGCCGAGCCCCCTCGACTGGCCGCCGGCCTGCCGCTTCGAGCCGCGCTGCGACTACGCATTCGAGCGCTGCGCCCGGGAGTACCCACCGCTCTTCCAGGTCGAGCCGCAGGTGGCCGCGTGCTGGCTCTGTGAGCAAGGCCGCCGCGCGCCGCAGAGGGCGCAGGCGGTGGAGAGCACGTGAGCGAGCTCGAGCCCGCCGACGTCCTGCTCGAGGCACGCGGCCTGAAGACTTACTTTCCGGTCCGGGGCGGGATCCTGCGACGGACGTCCGGGCACGTCCAGGCGGTCGACGGAGTCGACCTGCAGGTGCACCGAGGCGAGACGGTGGGGCTCGTCGGCGAGTCGGGCTGCGGCAAGTCGACGCTCGGGCGCACGCTGCTGCGGCTGCTCGAGCCCACGGCGGGCACGGTCCACTTCGAGGGCCGCGATCTCACCAGCCTCGGCCGCCGCGAGCTGAAGGCCGCGCGCCGCGACATGCAGATCATCTTCCAGGACTCGGTGGGATCGCTCGACCCCCGGATGACCGTCAGGAGCCTCGTCTCCGAGGGCCTTGCGATCCACGGCCGCCCGCGCCGGGAGCGACACGAGGCGGCGGCCGAGGTCCTCGCGCGCGTGGGGCTCGGGCCAGACGCGCTGAGCCGCTATCCACACCAGTTCAGCGGCGGGCAGCGCCAGCGCATCGGCATCGCCCGCGCCCTCGTCCTGAAGCCGAAGCTCATCGTCGCCGACGAGCCGGTCTCGGCGCTCGACGTCTCCATCCAATCGCAGGTGCTGAACCTGCTCGTCGAGCTGAAGCGGGAGTTCGGACTCACGTATGTCTTCGTCGCCCACAACCTCGCCGTGGTCGGCTACATCTCGGACCGGATCGCGGTCATGTACCTCGGTAAGATCGTCGAGCTCGCGACCGCGGCCGACCTGTTCGAGCGACCCCTGCACCCGTACACGCAGGCACTCCTCTCCGCGATCCCGACGCCCGCGGTGGGCCGCAAGCAGGGCCGGATCGTGCTCTCGGGAGACGTGCCGAGCCCGCTCAACCCTCCTTCCGGGTGCCGCTTCCGGACGCGCTGCCCGCTCGCGCAGCCGATCTGCGCCGAGCTGGAGCCCGCGCTCGACCCGCACGGCGCCCGCCATCTCGCCGCCTGCCACTTCGCCGGCACCCCGATCCCCGAGCCGTTCACGCATCCGCACGGCGTCCTTGCCTGACGTCAGGCTGCTCCACGACCAGCGCGTTCCGACGCGGGACGGGATCACGCTGTCGGCGGACGTCTACCTGCCGCTCGCGGCCCAGCGGCTGCCGACGATCGTGCAGTGGACGCCGTACGAGTCGACGCGTGAGCGCTTCATCGCCTGGGGCGTCTGGCTCGCGCGGCGCGGCTATGCGGCCGTCGTGGTCGACGTCCGCGGTCGCTACGAGTCCGAGGGGCGCTTCACCGCCTGGGTCAACGACGGTCGGGACGCGCACGACACGCTGACCTGGATCGCCGCGAGCCGGTGGTCGAACGGTCGAATCGGCACCTGGGGCCGCAGCTACGGCGCGCTCGTCCAGTGGCAGCTCGCACACCTCGGCCATCCGAATCTCGTCTGCGTGGCCCCGCAGGTGATCCACGACGACTACTTCTGGGACGGCTACTGGACCGGCGGCAGCTTCCAGCTCGCTCTGACGCTCGGCGCGGCCACGCTGTGGTCGAGCGCGCTCTCCCTGATCACCGGGCCGAGCGCGGGCGACCTCGTCCTCAGCGACCGGGTCCTCGGCCACCTGCCGCTGATCGAGCTCGACGAGCTGACGATCGGGCGGAAGGTCGACTACTGGCGCACCTGGTGGGAGCACCAGGTGAACGACGACTACTGGCAGCAGTTCAGGCACCGTCCGGAGAAGCTGCAGGTGCCGATCTTCCAGCAGGGCGGCTGGTTCGACCCGTACTCGGGCTCGCACCTGCGCACGTTCGCGCACGTCGGCGACCGGCTGCCGAACCGCGTCCTGATCGGGCCGTGGTCGCACGAGGAGGAAGTGGAGACCTTCCGCGGCGACATCGACCTCTCGCCCGGCCTCACCGTCATCCGCGAGCACGAGCTCGACTTCTACGACCGCTTCCTCAAGGAGGAGGAGAACGGTTGGGAGGAGCGGCCGCCGCTCGAGCTCTACGTGCTCGGCGCCGGAGAGTGGCGCGGCGAGCACGAGTGGCCGCTGGCCCGGACGGAGCTCACGCCCTGGTACCTGCACCAGGGCGGCTCGCTCAGCGCGACGGCGCCGCGGCGGGACGAGCCGGCCGACCGCTACGCCTACGACCCGCAGGATCCCGTACCGACGATCGGCGGAGTGTCGTCGGTGCTGACGATGACCCTAGGCGCGCAGACACCGGTCCGCCCCGGGCCGCTCGACCAGCGCGAGCTCGAGCGCCGCGGCGACGTGCTCGTGTACACGAGCGAGCGGCTCGAGCGCGACCTCGAGGTCGTCGGCCCGGTCGAGACGGTCCTCTACGCGGCCTCGAGCGCCCGGGACACCGACTGGATCGTGCGGCTCTGCGACGTGTATCCGGACGGGAGGTCGATCTTCCTGACCGAGGGGATCGTCCGCGCCCGCTACCGCAACTCGCACGAGGGCGACTCGACGGAGCTCCTGGAGCCGAACGAGGTCGCCGAGTACCGGATCCGCTGCTATCCGACCGCGAACGTCTTCGCGCGTGGGCATCGGCTGCGGCTCGACGTCACGAGCTCGAGCTTCCCGCGCTTCTCACGGAACCTGAACACGGGCGAGGACGTGGGGACGGGGACTCGCATGGAGGTCGCACGGCAGACGGTGCTGCACACCGACCGCTACCCGTCGCACGTGCTGCTCCCTGTCACGGGCTGAGCCGGGCCGAGCCGCGCCAGCCGCTCGAGCAGCGCCTCCCGGGCCGCCCGCGGACCGCCGAAGGGAATTCGCAGGTGCGGCGTCCGGGCGTGGAAGTGCCGTCCCGGAAGCGCCGGGATCCCGTGCCCGCGGGCAAGGCGATCGCTCCACTCCTCCTCGTCCTCGTCGACCGCAGCCCACAGGAAGGCGCACGCCTGCGGGAGCCGACAGCGCAGGCCGGCCTGGTTCGCGGCCTGCACGGCCCGGGGCCGCACGGCGGCGAGCTCGGCGATCGCGTCCTCGATCCAGCCCTGCGGCCCGGTCAGCGCCGCGAGCGCCGCCGCCTGGGCCACGCCGTCGATCGCGAGCGCCTGCCACTGCAGCTCGTGTGCGAGCGCCTCGATCGCCCGGTCGGGACCGACCGCGTAGCCGACCCGCCAGGCGGCCATGCCGAGCGTCTTCGAGAAGCTGCGCAGGACGAGCGTCCGGTCGCGCAGGTCCGGGTGCGACGCCGGCGAGAGGTGCTCGAGGCCGTCGTACACCAACCCGCAGTAGGCCTCGTCGGAGAGCAGCAGCGCCTCGCTGCCGTCCAGGGCGGCCGCGATCGCGTCGAGGTCGTCCCGGCCGTAGACGTCGCCGGTCGGGTTGACGGGGGTACAGACGATCGCCAGCGTCGTCTCGGACGAGACGCGCGCCGCGTACTCCTCCCAGTCGTACGCCACGACGCAGCTGCCTCCCGCCGCTGCCACGAGCTGCGGGAAGAAGAACGAGGGCGCGGGCGCCACCGCGCTCCGCCCGAACGCACGCGCCGCCAGGTAGAGACCCTGCATGGCGCCGAGCGTGACGAGCACGTTGCGCTCCGGGTCGACGCCGTGCTCGGCGGCGATCGCCTCGCGCAAGGCGGGGAGGCCCCGCGTCGGCGCGTACGGCGCGCGTACGGCCGCCCGCGCCGCAGCCTCGACCACGTGCGCCGGCATGTCGACCGCCGGATGGCCGCCCACCGCGAGCAGGTCCGGCCAGCGCTCGCCGAGCTCGCGGGACGGCATCGGGGCTGGGCTCATGCGAGCACGCGCCGCAGGAGCGCGACGTACACCCGCGCCGCGCGTACGAGCTCGTCGATCGGCACCTGCTCGACGTCGGCGTGCGCGCCGGAGCCGACCGGGCCGTGGTAGACCGTCGGGATCCCGGCCTCGGCGAGCAGGGCGCCGTCGGCGACGAACTTGAGCCCGACCGGCTCGAGCTCCTTCCCCGTCACCTCTCGATACGACTCCCGCAGCGCCAGCACCAGCGGGTGCTCCGGCTCGATCTCGTAGGCGCCGCGGACGAGCTTCAGGTCGAGCTCGATCTCGCAGCCCGTCTCCTCGGCGACCGACGCGAGCAGCTCCCGATACTCGGCCTCGGCGGCCGCAAGCGTGTTGCCGGGATTCCACCGACGCGTTCCGACGAGGCGACAGGTGGTCGGGAAGCGGTTGTAGAAGTCGCCGCCGTGCACCTCGCCCACGAAGTAGGTCTCGGCGCCGGTCCACGGGTGCTCGTCGGCGGCCAGCTCCCGGTTTCGCCGTGAGATCGCCTCGAGCACGCGGCCGGCGGCCAGCAGCGGATGCGGCGTGCCCGCCGGAGTCTGCAGCTCGTGCGTCGGCATGCCGGGCCGCGAGATCGTGATCTCGGCGGTCGCCTGGCCCATGTGCGCGACGGCGATCTCGTGACCGGAGAGCTCGCAGACGACCCCGAGGTCGGCCGTGAAGCCGCCGCCGAGGAGATGCCTCAGATCCTCGCCGCGACCGCCCGGCGCCTCGTGCAGGCCGATCGCCACGACGACCACCTCGCCGCAGAACGGTTGCTCCGCGAAGACCCTGACCGCCTCGGCGGCCGCGGCGCAAGCACCCTTCATGTCGGCCGCGCCGCGCCCGTAGATCGAGCCGCCCTCGACGCGCGGCGGATCGTGCGGGAGCGGGACGGTGTCCAGATGGCCGCAGAGGACGATCGTCCGCCCCGGCTCCGACCCGCGCAGGCGCCCCACCACCGTCGGCGTGGCGGGGAAGACGTCCTCGAGCAGCTCGACCTCCATCCCGACCTCCTGCAGCCGCCGCCCGTACAACCGTGCAACCTCGGCGGTGTCGCCGGTCGGGCTCGCGACCGCGACCAGCTCCAGGGTCAGGTCGCGCAGGCGCTCGGCCGAGACCGTCATACGACGGGCAGCGCGATCCGGCCGCCGTGGACGACGTTCTCCGCCTCGACCAGTCGCGTGTGCCGGCCGATCGGCTCGCCCGTGTTCGGGTTGCGATCGAGCCGGGGGAAGTTCGAGGAGGACACGTCGAGCCTGATCCGATGGCCCGCCGCGAACAGGTTCGAGGTCGGCGGCAGCGGGATCGAGACGTCGACCTCCCGGCCGGGCTCGAGCAGCTCCTCGTGCTCGAAGCCGTTCCGGTAGCGGCAGCGGACGACGGAGTCGCAGATCAGCAGGTCGTACCCGTCCGGGTAGTCCTCGCTCGGCGGATAGACGTCGACCAGCTTGGCGGTGAAGTCGGTGTCGGGTGCCGAGGAGGAGACCCGCAAGTGGACGAGCGCACGGCCCGTGACCTCGATCGGCCGGACGAGCGGCTCGGTCCGGTAGACGAGCACGTCGGGCCGCTCCGAGAGGCGCGGGAACGGCTCCGAGCAGGCGAAGAGCTCGGGCGACTCCGTCTGGTCGGCCGGGCCCGGCGTGAGCACGTTCCTGAGCCGGAGCGTGGGATTCAGCAGGCGCGCCCACATGGGCTCGATCCCGGGCCCGCCCGCCGGTAGCTCTCCGACCGCGCAATAGTTGCCGCCGATCGTGGGAACGGGGTGCTCGGGGTCGTAGGTGAACCGCCTCGGCCCGCCCGCTCGCTCGCTCGGCGCCAGCGTCTCACCCACGAGCCAGTAGATTTTCTCGCGCGCGCGCGCGAGGGGCCATTCCCGCTCGTCGCGCCAGTGGCCGCCGTGGTCGAGCTTGCCCCCGGCCGTTCGCCGGCCTGAGCCACCGCCCATCACGAAGATCCGCACCGGTGGATCCTCGAGGGGCCGCCCCTCCTCGCGCAGATACGCGTCGAAGAATCGCAGCTGCTCCTGGAAATAGCGCTCCACCCCCCAGACCGAGTCCGGCCCGAAGTCGACATCGAGCGTCCAGGTCGCGTCGCCTCGCATGCCCACGTGGCTCCAGGGGCCGACGACCAGCCGTTGGGGGTACGAGCTCTGGGCCGCCATCGCCGCGAAGTACTCCGTGCCCGAATGCGGGAAGGCGTCGTACCAGCCGGTCGTCATCGTCGCCGGGATGTCGGCGTGCTGCTCGTAGTGGCGCGTGAAGTCGTTCGAGCTCTGCGCCCAGTAGTCGTCGTAGGCGCCGCGCGTCGAGTAGTCGTGGAGGGCCTGCTCGAGCGTGGGCGTGTGGCGGAGGGAGAGTTGGCCCCGCTCGAAGGGGAAGTCCCAGAAGAGCTCTCGCAGCCGGCGCAGGTCGTCCCACACCTCCGCCTGCTTGCCTCGATCCTCGGCGATGTCCTGCGCGTCCTGGGCGTGGACGAAGAGCGCCCAGAACATGTGTAGTTGCATGGCGCCGCCCTCTCGCGACTGGTGCTGAAACGAGTTCGTCGGCACCACGTCGGGCCAGATCGCCGCCAGGTGGGGCGGCCGCTCCAGCGCCGCCCGCACCTGCGTGATCCCCGCGTACGAGGAGCCGACCATCCCCACGCGGCCGTTCGACCAGGGCTGCGCCGCGATCCACTCGACCGTGTCATAGCCGTCCTCGCCCTGCTGCGGCGTGACGGTATGGAAATAGTCGCCGGTTCCATCGCTGCGGTAGCGGTCGCGCAGGTCCTGGAGGCAGACCGCGTAGCCGTGCGGCACGAAGAAGTCGGCGATCTCGGTGTACCGCTTGTCGGTCTTGTCGTAGGGCGTGCGGCAGAGGATGGTCGGGAAGCGCCCCGCCGCCCAGTCGCCCTCGCGGCCAGGCCGGTAGACGTCGGTGGCGAGGCCGATGCCGTCTCGCGTCCGCACCCTGACGTCCCTGGCCACGACGATCCCGTAGGTCACCCGCCCCCCCTCTCGACGATCAGATTCGCCGTCTCGTCCACGCGCACGGAGAAGCCGGGGTGGACGACGGTCGTGGAGTCGAGCTCCTCGACGATCGCCGGCCCGGGGAAGGAAGCGCCCGCCGCGAGCGCGTAGCGGTCGTAGATCGGGCAGTCGACGTAATCGCGCGCCTCGGCGAAGTAGACCGGGCGCCGCTCCTTCCAGCGCGGTGCCGGGCCGGAATCGAGGCGGCGGGTGGGCGGCTTCTCGATGCGCCCGACGCTCGTGAGGCGCAGGCTGACGAGCTCCACCGGCTCTGCCGGGGCCGCGAAACCGTAGGTGCGGTCGTGCTCCGCGTGGAAGCGCTCGAGCAGATCGTCGCCGGCGGGAATCGTCAGCTCGTAGCTCTGGCCGACGTAGCGCAGGTCGACCTGCCTCACGAACTCCACCCGAGCGCGCGGGATCCCCTCGCGCTCGAGCTCTGCGGCCCCCGCGTGCTCGAGCTCGGCGAACGCCTCGTCCACCTCGGCGGGCTCGGTCTCGTCGACGCGGCGCAGGACCGTCCTCGCCGCGTCCCGCTTCAGATCGGTCGTCAGCAGCCCGGTCGCCGAGAAGATCCCCGGGCTCGGCGGAACCAGAACCATGGGCATCTCGGCGTCCCGTATGAGCGCGTTCGCGTGCACGGGCCCGGCGCCGCCGAAGGCGACCAGCCCGAAGTCGCGCGGGTCGTAGCCGCGCTGCACGGAGATCAGGTGGAGCGCGCTCACCATCGCCGCGTTCGCGATCTCGACGATGCCGTACGCGGCCTCGGTGACGTCGAGCCCGAGGGGCTCTGCGCACCGCTCCTCGATCGCGCGACGGGCGGCCTCCGGGTCGAGCTCCATCTCGCCCCCGAGGAAGTAGCCCGGGTTCAGCAGCCCGAGCACGACGTTCGCGTCCGTGACGGTCGGCTCGGTGCCACCCCGCCGGTAGCAGACGGGGCCCGGCTCGGCGCCGGCGCTCCGCGGTCCCACACGCAGCAGCCCGCCCGAGTCGACCCAGGCGATCGAGCCGCCGCCGGCGCCGATCTCGACGAGATCGACCACCGGCGTTCGCACTGGATACCCGGAGAGCGACAGACCGCCGAGCCCGGCGCCCGCGCTGCCCCCCACGCTGAAGTCCTTCGTCACCGAGGGCTGCCCGTCCTGGATCAGCCCGACCTTCGCCGTGGTGCCGCCCATGTCGAACGAGAGCAGGTCCGGGCGCCCGAGCCTCTCGCCGAGGTGAGCCGAGGCGATCACGCCTGCGGCCGGTCCCGACTCGACCATGAACACAGGCCGCGCCGCGGCCGCGTCCGAGCCGAACACGCCCCCGCCCGACTGCATCACGAGCAGCTTCGCCCGCACGCCGGCGGCGGTGAGGCGCCGCTCGATCCGCTGCAGGTAACGCTCCACCACGGGCCGGATGACCGCGTTGATCACCGTGGTCGACGCGCGGAGATACTCGCGGAACTCCGGTGCCACCTCGGCGGAGAGCGACACGGGCACGTCCGGCAGCTCCTCGGCGAGGATCTCGCCGACCCGCCGCTCGTGCTCGGGGTTCACGTACGAGTGGAGCAGGCAGACGGCCACCGACTCGACGCTCTCGCGTCGAAGCAGCGCCGCGGCGTCTCGCACCGAATCCTCCTCGAGCGGCTTCAGCACCTCCCCGGCCGGCCCGAGCCGCTCGCGGACGACGACGGCACGGTCGCGCGGGACGAGTGGGGGCGGCTTCTCGAACAGCGTGTCGTAGAGCGTGGGCCGCACCTGCCGCGCGATCTCGAGCAGGTCGCGAAAGCCGTCGGTCGTGACGAAGCCGCTGCGCGCGATCTTTCCCTCGATGATCGAGTTGGTCGCGACGGTGGTCGCGTGGACGACGAGGCCGATCTGCTCGGGGCGCCCGTCGCCGAGCGCGCGCTCGAGTGCGGCCATGAACCCCTCGGACGGGTCTGACGGAGTCGTCAGCAGCTTCGCGATCGAGACGGCGCCGCTCTCCTCGTCGATCATCGTCGCGTCGGTGAAGGTCCCGCCGATGTCGACCGCGACTCTCAGGCTCATCGCCGCAACGCCTCCGTCCCGTCGGGGTCTACCCAGCCCTCGGCGATCGCCACCCGGTAGAGCTCGCGCGCACGCCGGACGCTGACCTTCCCCTCGCGGACGTCGCGGAGAACCGCCTCCGGGTCCCGCTCCTCGGGCGGGCCGTAGCCGCCGCCGCCGCAGGTGCGGACGCTGATCACGTCGCCGGGAATTAGGTCGAGAGTCGTCTTGGAGGGCAGCCTCGTCTCGATCCCGTCCCGGACGTGCAGGTACTCGGCAATCCGCCCGTCGTGCCCGCCGAAGGCGCCCAGTGGCCCCGCCTTGTCGCGGTCGGCCAGGATCGTGAACGTCGTGTACAGGTCGAAGCGGTAGTCCTTGCGCAGGCCGAGCCCGCCCCGGAAGCGCCCGGCGCCCTCGCTGTTCTCGACGAGCGCGAGCGCGTCGATCCGGACCGGGTAGTTGAGCTCGGTCTCCTCGACCGGCGCGTTCTCGGTGTTCTGGCCGTGGGCCTGGACGGCGTCGGGGCCGTCGCTGGCGAAGCGGGCGCCGTAGCCGCCGGCGAAGGTGTCGTAGAAGCACGTGTAGGCTCGCGCCTCTTCGTCCAGGGAGCCGAAGCCCGCCTGGCACATCATCGCCTTCGTCCCGGCCGGCAGGCGCTGCGGAAAGGCGGGCAAGAGGGCGCGGAAGAGCACGTCGACCAGGCGCGTCTGCGTCTCCCAGCCGCCCACCACCGGCGCGGGCCAGGTGCAGCTCGTGACCGTGCCCGCGGGTGCGTGCAGGTCGAGCAGGCGGTAGAAGCCGTCGTTGACGGGCAGGTCGGGGTCGATCAGGCACTTGAGCGCGTAGGCGCAGGCGGAGAAGGTCATCGCGTAGGTGGAGTTGACGGGCGCGCGGCGCTGCGGGTCGGAGCCGCTCGTGTCGAAGCGGACGCCCTCGGCGGAGA
>JBBSIG010000080.1:0-10680 GCA_038232215.1 Gaiellales bacterium
CCCCCGCCGGGCGGCCCCCCCGCCCCCGCCCTTCCACCCCCCCCCAGCCCCCGCCCCCCCGCCCCCCCAGCAGCCGCCCCCCCCCCCCCCCCACCCCCCCCCCGCCGGGCGCCGCCGGCGGCCCCGGCGCGGCGGCGGCCGTCCCCCCCCCCGCCCCCCGGGGGCCCCACGCGGCCCGCGAGCCGCGCGTCCGTCTCCTCCGCTGCCCGCGCGGCGGGAAGGTGGCCGCGCAGGATCGAGCCGTGCGCGAGACGAGCGGCGAGGTCGTCGCCTTCTCCGACGCCAACGCCATCTGGGCCCCGTCGGCGCTCCGCGCGCTCGTTCGCAGCTTCGCGGATCCCGAGGTGGCCTATGTCTGCGGCCGGCTCCGGCTCGAGGCCGCCGACGGCACGAACCGCGAGGGCGCGTACTGGCGGCTCGAGCTCGCCCTCCGCGCGGCGGAGTCGAGGCTCGGCTCGGTCACGGGCGGCAACGGCTCGATCTATGCGGTTCGGCGCGAGGACTACGTCGAGGTGGATCCCCGCTTCGGGCACGACCTCGCGCTTCCGTACCTGCTCGTGCAGCGCGGTCGCCGGGCAGTCTACGAGCCCGGGGCTGCGGCGTCGGAGAAGCCCTCGCGCGACCAGGAGGACGAGTACCGGCGCAAGGTGCGGATGTTCGAGCACTGCTGGCTGATCGTGCTGCGGGGGCGGATGCTGCGCGGGCTGGACGGCCTCTACCGCATCCAGATCCTCTCGCACCGGCATCTCCGTTACGGCAGCGGCGCGCTCCACGTCGTGCTCCTCGGGACGAGCGTGCTGCTCGCCCGCCGGGGCGCTCCCTACCGCGCGGTGCTCGCCGGCCAGCTCGCCGGCCTCGCGCTCGCGGCGGCCGGGAGGCGACGGCTGCCGGTGCCGGGCGCGGCGCTCGCCTACTACTATCTGCTCGTCACGTGGGCGACCCTCGTCGCCCTGCGACGCTACCTCCAGGCCGGCGTGCCGGCCGTGTGGGAGAAGGCGGAGGGCACGCGATGAGAGCCGAGACGGTGCAGGACGAGCAGACGGCCGCCGCCTGGGGGCGCGAGCGCCTCGCGTGCCCTCGCGACCGCGGCCCGCTCGCGCTCGAGGGCGAGCGGCTGGTCTGCGCCGCGGGGCACGAGTACCCCTACGTCGACGGGATCCCGGTGCTCGTAGTTGACGACGCGCAGCCGACCCAGCCCGGCTACTGGGCGGGGCCGGAGCAGATCGAGGCGGTCCGCTCGGCGGAGCCGCCCGAGGTGTCGGGCGACGCCGTCGACCCGTACGTGGCCGAGTTGATCGTGGGCACGCACGGCAACCTCTACCGCGGGCTCTCCGGCGGTCTGAGCCGCTACCCCGTTCCGCACTTCCCGCTCCCGCCAGGCCGGGGCGCCTCGCTGCTCGACATCGGCTGCAACTGGGGCCGCTGGTCGCTGAGCGCCGCCCGGGCCGGCTACTCGCCCATCGGCATCGACCCCTCGTTCGAGGCGATCGTGGCGGCGCGGCGGATCGCGCGCCAGCTCGGCCTCGACGTCCGCTACGTCGTCGCCGACGGACGCCATCTCCCCTTCCCGAACGAGTCCTTCGACGTCGTCTTCTCGTACGGCGTCCTGCAGCACTTCTCGAAGGCGGACGTCCGCGTCTCGCTCGCCGAGATCGCGCGCACCGTGAGGCGGAGCGGCTACACCTGGGTGCAGATGCCGAACTCGCTCGGCCTCCGGAACGCCTACCAGCTGGCCCGCCGCCGGTTTCGCGAGGGCGACCACTTCGAGGTGCGCTACTGGACGCCTCGAGAGCTTCGGCGCACCTGGTCGAGCCTCGTCGGCCCGGCCGAGCTCTCGACCGACGGCTTCCTGACGCTCAACCCGCAGACGAGCGACCTCGATCTCCTGCCCAGGAGGTTCCGGCTGCTCGTCGCCTTCTCCGAGCGGCTGCGTCGCGCGAGCGAGCGAGCGGCGTGGCTGACGAACATCGCCGACAGCGTCAACGTGCGCGCCACGCCGCGCTAGGCGACTCGTGCAGCTCGTCTGCCCGCGCGACTGCGGCGCGCTCCAACCCTGGGGTCAGGCCTTGCAATCGAGCAGCGAGCTTCGCTGCGCCGAGGGCCACCGCTACCCCGTCGTCGACGGCATTCCGGTCCTCCTGCTCGAGGAGGCGAGTCCGACGCACGGCTCCTGCGTGAAGTCGCTCGAGCGCGAAGCGGAGGAGGAGCCTGCCGGCGGCGCGATCGACCCGTTCGTCCAGGGCGCGGTCGCGGCCACGGGCGGCAACCTCTACCGGCACCTCGTCCGGAACGTGTCCGCCTACCCGATCCCGGAGATCCGCCTGCCGCCCGGTGAGGGACGGAGCTTCCTCGAGCTCGGCTGCAACTGGGGCCGCTGGTGCGTGAGCGCCGCCCGCCGCGGCTACCGCGTGGTCGGCGTCGACCCCTCGCTCGAGGCGATCCGGGCCGCCCGCCGGGTCGCCTCCCAGCTCGGCGTCGAGGCCGAGTACCTCGTCGCCGACGCGCGCCACCTGCCCTTCGCGGACGCGAGCTTCGACGTCGCCTTCTCGTACAGCGTCTTCCAGCACTTCTCGAAGCCCGACGCCCAGGCGTCGTTCGCCGAGATCGGCCGGATCCTGCGACAGGGCGGGCTCTCGCTGATCCAGGTTGCGAACGTGTACGGCCTGCGGAGCCTCTGGAACCAGCTGCGGGAGCGGCGCTTTCGCGAGCCGCGCGACCTCTTCGACGTCCGCTACTGGGGGCCGCGCGAGCTCGAGCGCGAGCTCACGGGGGCAGTCGGCGAGACGTCGCTCTCGGTCGACGGCTTCTTCACCCTGAATCCGCAGCCGGCCGACCTCGAGCTGCTCCCCCGCCGCCTGCGGGCGGTCGTCCACACGTCCGAGGCGCTCCGCAAGCTGAGCGGGCGCCTGCCGTTCATGACCCCGCTCGCAGACAGCCTCTCCGCCGCCTCCCGCCGGTGAACCGCGCCGCGGACGTGCTCGCCGGCGGTGTCGGACTCGTCCTCGCAGGTCCCGTGCTGGCGGCCGCCGCCTTCGCGATCAAGCTCGAGGACGGCGGCCCCGTGCTCTACCGCCAGCGCCGGGTGGGCAAGGAAGGCGAGGAGTTCGAGCTCCTGAAGCTGCGCACGATGGTCGTGGGCGCGGAGCGCCGGGGAGCCGGCTACGCGGTCGACGAGGGCGACCCGCGCATCACCCGCGTCGGGCGCGTGCTGCGCCGGCTGTCGGTCGACGAGCTGCCGCAGCTCCTGAACGTCGTTCTCGGCGACATGAGCCTGGTCGGGCCGCGCCCGACCCTCGCCTACCAGGTCGAGCGCTACACGCCCCGCCAGCGCAGGCGGCTGGAAGTACGGCCCGGGATCACGGGCTGGGCGCAGATCCACGGCCGCGCCCGGCTGCCGTGGGACGAGCGCATCGAGCTCGACGTCTGGTACGTGGAACATCGCTCGCCCACCCTCGACCTGAAGATCCTCGCGCGCACGCCGCTCGCGCTCTTCGCCGGGACGTACAAGGGCCAGACAGGTGGCTGGCGCGCGGAGTAGCGCCTACTGGGCCGCCGCCGCGCTCCTGGTCGGCGCGCTCGCCGCGATCGCGCTCTGGAACGCGTCGGCCTATCCGCCCTTCGGCGGCTACGACGAGGCGGAGCACCAGGCCTACGCGGAGCTGCTGATCCATCACGGCGGCATCCCCGGGCCGGAGGTGCGCGGCGAGTACTACACGCCCCCCGGCTTCTACGCCGTCGCCGGCCTCGCCCTGCTCCTCGGCGACCACGTGCATCCGTCGAATCCGGTCGAGCTGGCCCACTTCGAGAACGTGCTCTTCCTGGTGGGGACGGCGCTCCTCGTGCTGCTGCTCGCGCGGATCGTCTTTCCCGGCCGACCTCTCCTTCAGCTCGCGGCCCTCGGCTACTACTGCTTCCTGCCGGTCGTGTTCAAGACGGGTGCGATGTTCCATCCCGAGACGCTGTCAGTCTTCCTGACGGCGCTCTCGCTCTACGTCGGGGCGCGCATCCTCGCGCGGCGCTCGTTCGGCCGGCTGCCCGCCGTCGCCCTCGGGGTCACGCTCGGCGCCGGACAGCTCGTGCGCGCGTTCTCGCTGTGGACCTTCGCGGCGGTCCTGCTGACCCTCGGCGCGGCGTGGCTCGTCCGCTACGCGCCGCGCCGGCGGCTCGTCGCCTTCGCGGGCCTCGTGGTGGCGGCCACCGCCCTCGTCGCGGGCCCCTGGTACGTGCGCCAGGCGATCAAGTACCGGAACCCGGTCTTCGACCAGCCGACCGAGAGCCGGCCGTTCTACGAGCGGCGCCCGGCCGCGTTCTACACGAGCCTCGGCCTGCCGCAGGTGTTCTCGAGCCCGATCCGGCCCGAGTTCCTGAACGAGGCGCTGCCGACGACGTACAGCGAGATCTGGGGCGACTACTTCGGAGCCTACGCCTGGGGCGCACCGACGCCCCCCGACGAGCGCACCGCCCGCCAGCTCCGGCGCCAGAACCAGCTCGGCCTGGCGCCGACCGCGCTCGCGCTCGCCGGCTGGCTCGCGCTCCTCGCGCTGTCGCTGCGCCGGCGCTGGTTGCGGAAGGCGCCCGAGCGCCTCCTCGTCGCGCTCCTGCCGGGGCTCGGGATCCTCGGCTACCTCTACTTCACCGTCAGCTACCCGACCCCGGACGGCGACGTGCTGAAAGCCACCTACATGCTGACGACCGCGCCCGCCTGGGCGCTCGCCTTCGGCTTCGCGGTCGACCGGGTCGGCTCGCTGGGGCGCTGGGTCGCACTCGGCCTGGCCGCCTTCCTGCTCGCGACGGCCGTCTTCATGCTCCCCTTCCTCGTCTTCCACGACCCCACCGGCTTTCTCTGAGGCCTCGGCTCGCCCTTCGGGCTTCGCGCTGTGGAAAGTACCCTCTCGGGCGGCATGACCGCCGTCCTCTTCACGTGCTCGGGTCAGCGGGTCGACATCGTCTCGGCCTTCTCCCGCGCCGGGGCGACCACCATCGCCACGGACGCCAACCCACTCGCCCCCGCGCTCTACCACGCCGATCGCTACGCCCTGGTCCCGCGCGTGTCGGACCCGGCGTACGTCCCGGCGCTCCGCGACCTCGTGCGGGCGCACGACGTCCGTCTCGTCGTCCCGCTCACCGACCTCGATCCGGTCGTGCTCGCGCGGCGCCGCGACGAGCTCGGCACCACCGTGCTGCTGCCCGAGGTCGAGATCGTGGAGGCGATGGCCGACAAGCTCCTGGCGCACGAGCTGTTCGAGCGGCGCGGGATCCCCTCGCCCGCGACGTGGGCGGTCGGGAAGCTGCCGAAGGAGCTGCCGTTCCCCGTCCTCGTCAAGGCGCGGGAGGGCTTCGGCTCGCGGCACATCTACCGCGCCGAGAACCGCGCCGAGCTCGACTTCTTTCTCGCACACACCCCCGCCGACTCGATCGTGCAGGCCCTCTGCCGCGGCGACGAGTTCTCGATCGACGTCTTCTGCGACTTCGAGGGCCGCTGCCTGAACGCGATCCCGCGCACGATGATCGAGTCGAAGGGCGGCGAGTCGATCAAGGGCATGACGATCGACGACGGCGATCTGATCGAGTTCGGGCGCTTCGTCGCCGAGACGCTGCCTCTGCACGGCCCCGCGAACGTCCAGTGCTTCGGGGAGGGCGACGGGCGCTACGAGGTCACGGACGTGAACGTCCGCTTCGGCGGCGGCTTCCCGCTTCCGCTCGCGGCGGGCAGCCGCTATCCCGAGCTCGCGCTCGCGCTCGCGAACGGCGAGCAGCCCGAGCCGCGCGTGGGAGAGTTTCGCGCCGGAGTGGTGATGACGCGCTTCTTCTCGGACCTCTGCCTCACGCCTCGCGGCGACGGCACCTTCGAGCCGTTCGCCGAGGAGCTGCCCGAGCCGGTCGCGTCCGAGCCGGGCGAGGTCTGACCCGGCCTACGTGCTCTGCTCCTCGTCGAGCAGGCGAAGCAGGAAGTACCCGAGCGCGACGAGGAAGACCGCGGTCTGCTCGGCGTTCATGACGAGGCCTCCGTAGCTCTGGTCCCGCTCCGGCGAGAGACCCCACAGCCGCGGCGCCTCCTCGTAGAAGCCGTAGAAGGTGCTCGAGGAGAAGATGAAGGCCAGGCCGAGGAAGGACGAGACGGCGAAGGCTGCGCCCAGGTAGGCCAGGCGCGCCGGCGTCGAGAGGCGCTGCGGCTCCGACGAGAGGACGGGCCACCAGAACACCGTCCCCACCGCGATCAGGAGCCCGTGCTCGACGTTGAGCGCCCAGGGGTGACGCAGGGCGTAGTCGTAGAAGCCGGGGAGATGGATCCCGTACCAGCCGACGAGCCAGATCGAGAGGGCGAGCCACGGGCGCGTGAGGAGCGCGAGCGCCCTGCCGCCGCGCCGCGCCAGCGCCGCGCGCCACTCGGGCGACAGGCCGAGGATGACGAGTGCGGGCGCGAGATCGGCGACGAGCGCGTTCTGCAGCAGGTGCGCGAGCAGCAGGTAGTGGACGGCGATCGTCTCGAGCGGCGAGTTCAGCGACAGGACGACGAGCGCGATGCCGAGCGCGAACGTGGCGATGCGCCACCGTTCCGGACGCCCCCGCCGGGCGGCGCGCGCGTACGCGGCGACGGCGAGCGCCGCCAGGACGAGGAAGAGCGGCTCGAAGGTGAAGGAGCCTGCTCCCGGCGTATCTCCGGGCATGCCTCCTATCCTGCTCGCACGAGCCTGCGCCGCGCGCCCGCAGTCGCTCCCCGGGCGGGCAGGACGATCGAGCCGTTGTATGTCGCCGGGCGCGGCCGACCCATCGCGAGGCTGCGCGCGACTCCATCCCGGCCGTTCCGCGCCTCACGGCACGGACGGACCGACCGTCTAGGCTGGCGCCGTGAGGTACGTCGTCACCGGCGCGGCCGGGTTCATCGGCTCGCACCTCGGCGAGGCGCTCGCGACGGCGGGCCACGAGGTGGTCGGGATCGACTGCTTCACCGACTACTACGACGCGCGGCTGAAGGAAGAGAACGCGGCCGAGCTCGACGTCCGCCGTCTCGACCTGGCCGAGGACCCGCTCGACTTCACCGGCGTCGACGGCGTCTTCCACCTCGCCGGACAGCCGGGCGCACGCAGCTTCGGCGACGTCTTCCCCGACTACCTGCGCCGCAACCTGCTCGCGAGCCAGCGGGTCTTCGAGGCGGCCTCCGCGGCCGGCGCACGGGTCGTCTTCGCCTCGTCCTCCTCGATCTACGGCGACGCCGAGCGCTTCCCCACGCCCGAGAGCGCGGAGCCGCTGCCCGTCTCCCCGTACGCGCTCACGAAGCTCGGCTGCGAGCACCTGGCGCGCGCGTACGCGCGCAGCTTCGGGCTCGACGTCGTCACGCTGCGCTACTTCAACGTCTTCGGGCCCCGGCAGCGACCGGACATGGCCTTCGCCCGCATCGTGCGCGCCCTCCTGGAGGGCACGCCCTTCGAGCTGTACGGCGACGGCGGGCAGTCGCGCGGCTTCACCTTCGTCGCCGACGTCGTCGCGGCGACCACGCTCGCGATGGAGCGCGCCCGCTCCGGCGCCGTACTCAACGTCGGCGGCGGCGCCGAGGCCAGCCTGCGCGAGGCGATCGCCCTCCTCGAGCAGCTCTCCGGACGAGCGCTCGAGCTGCGCCGGCGCGAGCCGGCCGCCGGAGACGTGCGTCGCACGGCGGCGGACACGAGCCTGATCGAGGCGGAGCTGGGCTGGCGCGCGCGCGTCGATCTGGAGACCGGCTTGCGCGCGCAATGGGAGTGGGCGTC
The DNA here is from genome assembly GCA_038232215.1 of Gaiellales bacterium. Lineage (GTDB taxonomy): Bacteria > Actinomycetota > Thermoleophilia > Gaiellales > Gaiellaceae > JBBSIG01. The sequence continues at coordinate 7,746 of JBBSIG010000080.1, forward strand.
GGCTAGAGTCGCCGCCCGATGAGCCGGCCGGCCCCCGTCCCGGACCCCGACGCCGAGCAGGAGGTCGACCTCGGGCGTTACGGCAGAGCGGTCGCAGCGCGCTGGTGGCTGCTGCTCGCAGGGCTCGTCGCAGGGCTCGCGCTTGGCTACCTGCTCTCGCACGGAGGCCGCGCCGTCTACCAGGCCGAGGTCGTGCTCTACCTCGGCCAGACCTTCTCGCCGGGCGGAGGTGCCGTCCCCAGCCTGAACACCAACCCGCGCACCGTCAAGACCTACGTCACCGCCGAGTTCGCCCTCCGGCGGGCCGCGGCGAAGAGCGGTATCCCGGTCGACCGCCTGCGCGGCAACGTGTCGTCGGGGCCCGTCTCGAACGTCAGCGGGCCGCTCGGCAGGAGGGCGGAGGGCCAGCTCTACGAGATCACCGTGAAGGCGAGCGCCCCGCGCAAGGCCACGCTCGCCGCCAACACGCTCGCGAACGCGGTGATCGAGCAGCTCTCGGGCTACGTCAACATCAGGATCAAGGCGTTCACGGGGCGTCTCGAGGGCGAGGCCGCCGACCTGAAGTCGATCCGCGCGCGGATCAACGCGCTCAACGCCGTTCTCAAGGTCGCCCAGCGCGAGGGCCTCTCGCCCCTCGACCGGCTCGTCCTGATCAGCCAGATCGACAATGCTGAGCAGCGACGCGGCAACCTGCTCGAGTCGCAGTCCGGCACACAGCAGCTGCTCGCGCTCGCCCAGAGCATCGAGAAGGCGCGCATCTTCACGCCGGCGGTCGGCGCCAAGACCACGGCTCGGAGCACGCGGAACGCGGCGCTGGTCGGGGGCCTGCTCGGTCTCCTGCTCGGGCTGCTCGCCGCGCTTCTGTGGGACTGGGGCGCCCGGGTCGGCGCCCGAGCTCTGTAGCGTCGCCGTCCGATGATCGCGGGCAAGACCGTCGCAGTCGTCATCCCGGCGTTCGACGAGGAGCGCCTGATCGGCGAGACGGTGGCGTGCATCCCGGCCTTCGTCGACCGGATCCTCGTCGTCGACGACGCTTCGCGCGACGGGACCGCTGAGCGGGCTCGCGCAGCGGGCGACCCGAGGCTCCTCGTGCTCGCCCACGAGCGGAACGAGGGTGTCGGGGGCGCGATCGTGACGGGCTACCGGCGGGCGATCGAGGAGGGCATGGACGTGACCGCGGTGATGGCGGCCGACAACCAGATGGATCCGGCCGACCTCGAGGCGCTCGTCCGCCCGGTGGCCCGTGGAGAGGTCGACTACGCGAAGGCGAACAGGCTGTTCACCGGCCAGGCCTGGGAGCTGATCCCGCGGCACCGCTACCTCGGGATCGCCGTCCTCTCGCTGCTCACCAAGGTCGCCTCCGGCTACTGGCACGTGGCCGACTCGCAGTCCGGCTACACGGCCATCGCGCTGCCGATGCTGCGGCAGCTCGACCTCGACCGCGTGTACCGGCGTTACGGCTTTCCGAACGACATGCTCGTACACCTGAACGTCTGGAACGCGCGGGTGCGAGACGTGCCGTCGCGGCCGATCTACGGCGTCGGCGAGCGCTCGGGGATCAAGCTGCGCAAGGTCGTCCCGTCGATCTCGTGGCTGCTCGTGAAGGGCTTCTTCTGGCGCCTGCGCGAGAAGTACGTGATCCGGGACTTCCACCCGCTCGTGTTCTTCTACGCGCTCGGCGCACTGATGAGCGTCCTGGGCCTCGCGCTCGGCATCACGGTCACGGTGCTGCGGCTGCTCGGTAACGAGCTGACCGCGGCGACCGTCGTCCTCGTCGCGCTGCTCCTCATCTTCGGCTCCCAGTTCACCCTCTTCGCCATGTGGTTCGACATGGAGTCGAACAAGGATCTGCGCTGAGCCGCTCAGATAGCGGTTCCCGAGCGGTCGCGACGCCCGACGACCTCATCGCCGCGGGCGCACGTCCTCGATCGGCCAGGACGGGTCGCCTCCGAGGATCTCCGGGTCGCCCGTCAGGAGAACCGCGTGGTGGGCGATCGCGGTCGAGATTGCGAAAGCGTCTGCATAGCTGATCGGATACGCCGACTTGAGGGCGGCCGCCTCGAGCACGCGGGCGGCCGAGGGCGTCTCGAGGGTGAGCGCGCCTCGCAGACGCGCCACGGTTTCCGTGGCGCGTCCGGCCCCGAACCTGCGGCAGAGTATGTAGAAGACCTCGCCGCCGTTGATCCAGCTCATCACCGGCCGCTCGCGCTCGAGCAGCGCGGCCACCTTCGCCCGCGCCGGCTCGCCGCCGTACAACCATTCGAGGACGGCCCAGGCGTCGAGCGCGTGCCTCACCAGCTGCGTTCCCGAAGCTCCTCCGCCTCGCGCTCGAGCTCGCGCCGGTGCTCCGCCTCCAGGTCCTCGCTGAGCCGGTAGGCGGCTAACGACCCGGCGAGATCCGCGGGATCCCGGGCGCGCTGCAGTCGCACGGCCTCGCCCTCGTCGACGAAGACGACCTCGTCCCCCGGCGCGATGCCGAGCCGGTCGCGAATCGGCTTGGGGATGACGACCTGGCCCTTGGGCCCGACCTTCGAGGTCATACCGCTCAGTATAACCCGACTGTCTACCGCTTCTCGAGCGCCGTGCGTCTTTACCCGTCACGCCGTCGCGCGGCCATCCCCTCCGCGCGCTCGGGGAGCCCGAGCGCCGTTCCGTCGAAGAGCGCGTCCGCGGCGTCGCCCAGTTGCTCCCTCGCCGCTGCGTAGGCACCGTCGACGTACGGCGGCCGCGCCGCTCGGTGCCCGTCCGAGGCCACGATTCGCGCGAGGCCGTCCTGCAGGAGACCCCAGCCGAGCGCCTCGATCTCCGGCCCGTGCCTCCCCGTGAGGCTCGTCGCGTTCACCTGCAGCAGCCAGCCGCGCCGCGCGAGCTCCGCGGCGATACCCGGGCCGGCTTCCGTTCGCTCCGGGTGCGCGACCACCGGCAGCAGGCCGGC
>JBBSIG010000081.1:0-10623 GCA_038232215.1 Gaiellales bacterium
CGAGCCCGGCGCGCGTCTCCTCGGTGATCGCGTTCAGCGGCGAGCCGTCCTCGATTCCGAGCCTCCGGTAGCGCTCGACGAGATCGTCCAGCAGCTCGGGTCGGATGGGGCGACCGCCGCGGATGTCGGCGTAGTAGGCGGGGACGTCCTCGAGGCGGTCGGGACTGCCATAGGCCATGAGGACGACGGCGGCGCCGGTCATGCGGCCACCTCGGCGGCCGTGCGCTCGTGCACGAGCTGGACGAGGCGCCGGAGGACCACGGGATCCGTGTCGGGCAGCACCCCGTGCCCGAGGTTGAAGACATGGCCGGGGCGTCCGCCCGCGGCTGCGAGGATGCCCTCGGTCGCCGCCTCGACGCGTTCCCACGGCCCGAGCACCACGGCCGGATCGAGGTTGCCCTGCACGCCGCGCTCGTGACCAACCTCCTCCCAGCCTCGGTCGAGCGGGATCCGCCAGTCGAGGCCGATCACGTCGCCGCCGGCCTCGGCCATCGCTCGCAGCAGCGTGGCGGTGCCGGTTCCGAAGTGGATCGTGGGAACGTCCACGGCGGCGAGGATGCGGGCCGAGTAAGGGGCGACGAACTCCTCGTAGTCCGCGGGCGAGAGGGCGCCGACCCAGGAGTCGAAGAGCTGGATCACGTCCGCGCCGGCTCGGACCTTCGCCGCCACATACGACGCGAACGTCTCCGCGCAGCGCTCCATCAGCGCGTGCCAGACGTCCGGATAGGCGTACATCATCGTCTTCACCTTCAGGAACTCACGGCTCGGCCGGCCCTCGATCAGGTAGCCGGCGACCGTGAACGGGCCGCCGCAGAAGCCGATCACGGCACGGTCTGAAGAGAGCTCGCGCCGGGTCAGCCGTACCGCCTCGAGGATGAAGGGGACGGACTCCTCGGGGTCGGGCACGCGCAGCTTCTCGACGTCCGCCAACGTCTCGACCGGGTCGCCGATGACGGGGCCGACGCTCTCGACGAGCTCGACGTCGATCCCCATCCCGATCACGGGCAGCATGATGTCCGCGAACATCACGGCGGCGTCGACGCCGTGGGCGTCGACCGGTTGCAGGGTGACCTCGGCACACAGCTCCGGCTGCCGGCAGACGTCGAAGAGGCCGAAGCGCTTGCGGACCTCGCGGTAGGCCGGCAGCGAGCGCCCGGCCTGGCGCATGAACCACACGGGCGTGCGCTCGACCCTCTGGCCGCGACAAGCACGAACGAGCAGGGGCTCCGACACGGCCTCTCTACACTAGCCGCGCTGTGGAGAGGGTCGGCGAGCACCCCGTTCCGGCCGGGCCGCTCGCGGTGCGCTGGCTCGGCTACACGCTTCCGTCGCCGCGGGCAGGCGCGCTCACGACGGCGACCGTCGTCCTCGAGAACGCGGGCGGAGCGGCGTGGAGGCGGATCGAGCTCGGCTACCACTGGCTCGACGAGCGCGGCAATCCACTCGTCTGGGGCGGCCTCTGGAAGCCCCTCGGCAGCCTGGAGCCGGGAGGACGGACCGAGGCGGACGTCGAGCTGCGGGCGCCGATCCCGCCGGGCCGGTACCGCCTCGCCTTCGATCTCGTCAGCGAGGGCCGCTACTGGTTCTCGGAGCTCGGCAACTCACTGCTCGAGCTCACGGTCGAGGTGCTGCCCCGGCTCGAGCGGCGCGCGCTGGGCGTGCTCGTCGAGCCGGGGCTCCCCGAGCTCGCGGCCGAGACCCAGGCCGCGCTCCGGGCACTGGAGGAGCCGCTCGCGGAGGCCGGAGCGGAGCTCGCCCTCGCGCACCTGGCACCAGGCTGCCTACCGGCCCCCGACTGGTCGCGCCGCGTGCTGGACGCGCACGAGGAGGGATACGCCGTCGTGGCCGGCTCCGTGGCGCCCCTCGGCCGACGCCCCCTGCGAGGCCGGTCGGGGCTCGAGCCGTGGCTCCCCGGTCCGGGCCGCGTGCCCGGCTTCGACCATCCGCTGCTCTGCCCCTCTCTGATCCACGGCGCCGAGCCCTCGTGGACGTGGCTCGAGCCCGTGCAGGGCCTCCCCGCTCTCGACCACCCGCGCCGCGAGCCGTGGCTCTACGACGGCCGGATCACGCTCCGCCTCCGGCGCCGAGGATGACCCTCGCGGACGTGTCTAGCGCCCTGGGGCGTGGACAGCGCCCACCGGGCCCTGTTCTGCGCCGACCGGGGGCATGCTGAGGCTCCTTCGCTACCGCCAGCCGTCTCTTGCGCCGGCCTCGGCCGTTTTCGACAGGTCTAGCGCCCTGGGGCGTAGACGCCGCTCGAAGGGCCATGCGAGCCCGCGCTCGGGATCAGAGCTCGACGGCGATCCGGTCGTCCACCCGGCCGAACACCCACGCCCCGAGCGCGAGCGCGAGCGCGGCCGCGACGGCGAGGTAGACGACGTCCGTCAGCCGCGGCAGCCGTCCCCAGAAGAGCGGGTCGCGGATGGCGTCGAGCGGCGGCGTGACGAAGTTCCCGTAGCGGAGGATCTGGACGAGGGTGTGGTGGCCCGGGAACTGGGCGCGCGTGTAGACGATCGGCGTCAGGAAGAACCAGGGAAGGAGGAGCGCGCCGATCAGGTGCTCGACGTCCCGGAAGAGCACGTTGAGCGACGCCAGCGTGAGCGCGAGGCCGCCCACGAGCCCCACGAAGAGCGCCGCGAGCGGGATCGCTAGCCACTCGGTGGCGCGCGCCTCCGGAACGAACACGAAGTTCAGCGCGAGCACCACGGCGAGCATGACGGCGAACGTGACGAGGTTCGTCCCGACGACCGAGAGCGGCACGAGCTGGCGCGGGAAGCGCGATCTGCGGATCAGGTGGGCGTTGTCGAGCAGGCTGCGCGAGGCGTTCTGGATCGACGTCGAGAAGAAGACCCAGCCGGCGAGACCGGAGAGGAGGTAGAGGCCGTAGTGCGGAACGTCCGCCGTCCTCCAGAGCACCGAGAAGACGACGAGGTAGACCGCCATCAGGACGAGCGGCGGCAGGAGCGCCCAGACCACGCCGAGGAGCGAGCCCTTGTACTTGGCCTGCAGGTCGCGGCGAAACAGGTTCCCGAAGAGCTCGCGGTAGCGGAAGAGGTCCGCGTAGACCGTCATCGCCGCACCGTACTGTAGAGCTGCGTCGGAAAAGTCACCTCCGCCCCGCGCGCCATGCCCAAACACCTGCTTTACAGCCCTCCGTTAGCCTTCCGCCCGTGAGCATGACCGCCGTGCTGGCGGCGTTTCCGGCCGCCGTGCTCGCCATCTGGGCGTGTCTTCGCTCCGTGCTCTCGCGCCGGATCGTCGCAGCCCCGCGCGGCGACCGCTGGAACGAGCTCGAGTCGCCGCTCCTCGGAGGCATCGGCATCTTCTTCGGCGTCCTCGCCGGAGTCGTGGCCGCAGCCGCGGCCGGCGCCATCCCACTCAGCGAGGAGCTGCTCGGGATCCTCGCCGGCTGCGCGATTCTCTTCGCCACCGGCCTCTTCGACGACGTCCGCTCGCTGCCCCCCGTGGCGAAGCTCGGCGCCCAGCTCGCGGCGTCCGCCGTCGTGCTGACGACGGGGCTCAAGGTCGAGATCATCGGCAACGATCTGCTCGCGACCGTCCTGGCCGTGCTGTGGCTCGTCGGGATGACGAATGCGTTCAACCTGCTCGACAACATGGACGGGCTCGCCGCGACGCTCGCCGCCATCGCCTGCGGATACTTCGCGATCGACGCCGTCACGGTGCACCCGAACCGCGTCGTGCTCGCCCTCTCGCTCTCCATCGGCCTCGCCTGTGCCGGCTTCCTGCCCTTCAACCTCCGCCCCGGCCGCGCCGCCGCCGTCTTCATGGGCGACTCGGGGAGCCAGGTGCTCGGTTTCGCCCTCGCTGCACTCGGGCTGACGGCGAGCTGGAAGGTGGCCGGGACGACGGTCGCGACCCTGCTCCTCCCGGTGCTCATCCTCGCAGTGCCCATCCTGGACACGACCCTCGTCACGATCGTGCGGCTGCTCGAGGGCCGCCCCGTCTCGCAGGGTGGACGCGACCACACCTCGCATCGCCTCGTCGGCCGGGGCCTGTCCGAGAAGCGCGCTGTGCTGCTCCTCGCCGTCGTCGCGGCGGGCCTCGGCGCGACGAGCCTCGCCTACAACGTGCTCGGCAACGGGCGCATCACCGCGGTGGGCGTGCTCGTCACCTTCGCGCTGCTCGTCCAGTTCGGAAGCTTCCTCTCCGAGGCCGAGCGGCACCCCGGCGCGGTCGCGGAGGGCCCGTTTCTGCTCCGAACGTTCCTCGTCAACAGCCGGCGCCTCGTGGAGGTGCTCGTCGACTTCGCGCTCGTCAGCGCCGCCTTCCTCGCCGCCTACCTCCTCCGCGTCGACGGCAGCGGGACCGTCAACCAGCGTGCGCTCTTCCTGGCCTCGCTGCCCGTGGTGCTGTTCGCGCGCTATGCCGCCTTCATCCCGTTCGGGCTCTACCGTGGGGTGTGGCGCTTCGCCGGCGCGCGCGACGCAACCGGGGTCGTCTTCGCCGTCGTGCTCTCGGAGCTCGTCGCGTTCGGGTTCCTCTCGGCGACGCGCGCCTGGGGGGACTTCCCGCGCAGCATCTTCGTGATCGACGCGCTCCTCTGCACGCTCCTCGTCGGCGCCTCGCGTTTCTGGGAGCGAGCGGCCGCGCGCGGGCTCTCCTCGCTCGGCGACCGCAGCGGGCGACGGCGGGCGCTGATCGTGGGCGCCGGACGGGGCGGGCGGAGCCTGCTCCGCGAGCTGCGCGAGACGCCGGGCGAGCACGTCGTCGGCTTCGTCGACGACGACCCGCGTCTACGCCGACGGCGCCTGCAGGGCGTCGCGGTGCTCGGTCGCACCGACGAGCTCGAGCGCATCCTCGCCCGTGCGGAGCCCGACGCGGTGCTCGTGACGATCCCCGACGCGCCGCGCGAGACGCTCGACCGGGTGATCGACGGCTGCGCCGCCGCGGGCGTCTCGTGCCGGTTCGTCCGGCGCGAGACCGACCTCGATCCGCGCGTCGTCCTCGGCGCAGCGACCGAATGAGCGCCGTCGCGGCGCCGCGTCGCGTCGGCGAGCCCGAGCCCGCGGCAGCGGCGCGCACGCGCGCCGACCGGCTGCTCGGGGTCCTGCCGCTCCTGACGGTCTTCTTCTGGCTCTACCTCCTCTACGCCTGGGAGGCCTGGGGCCACGTCGCGCCGTGGCTCTTCGGCGACGAGCTCGAGCTCACCCAGCTCTCCCGCGCGATCGCCGCCACCGGTCATGCGGCGCGGCGCGGCGAGCCGCACTCGTTCAACACGCTGTACACGTTCCTGACCGCGCCGGCCTGGTGGATCAAGGACACGCACACGGCCTACGCAGTTTTGAAGTACCTCGGCGTCGGATTGATGACGAGCGTGCTCTTCCCGGCCTACGCGCTCGCCCGCCTGCTCGTGTCGCCGAGGCTCGCGCTCCTCGCGGCGACCGCGACGGCCGGGATTCCCGCGCTCGTCTACGCGTCGCTGATCCTCGAGGAGCCGCTCGCCTACACCTACTCGACGCTCTGCCTGTTCCTGATCGTGAAGGCGCTCGTCGCCCGGACGCGCTGGTGGGTCGTGGGCACGCTGGCGGCCACCGCAGCCGCCCCGCTCGTTCGCGGGCAGCTCGTCGTGATCCCCGCGACGTTCGCCGTCGCCGCGGCGATTCTCTGGTGGCTCGGGCCGCGCGGCCGGGCCTACCGGGCCGGCTGGTCGCGCTGGGACTGGGTCGGCGGCGTCACGCTCTTCGTCGGCGCCGTCATCCTCGTGAACGCCTGGATCGGACATCGGACGCAGAGCTGGGGCGTCGCGACCGGCTACTACAAGCAGCGGATGCTGGAGTACGGGCTGTGGGCGGGCGGAGCTCTCACGATCGGCCTCGGCGTGCTGCCCGTGGTTGCAGGGCTCGCCGGGCTCGCCGGCCGGCGCCGCAGCGAGACGGAGCGCGTCTTCGCACTCGTCGCGGCGGTCGCGATCGCTGCCTTCGGCTTCTACACGGCCGTCAAGGCGGCGTTCATCTCGACCGTCTTCTCGACCCTCGTCGAGGAGCGGAACCTGATCTATGTCGCCCCGATCCTCTTCATCTCGACGGCGGTCTTCGTCGAGCGGCGGCGGCGCCTCCACCCGCTCGCGCTCGCAGCCTCGGCGGCGCTCGTCCTCTACATGCTGTGGACGACGCCCTACAAGATGGAGTTCCACTTCTACGCGGACGCGCCGGGCCTCTCCATCCTGCAATCGGCGAACCGGAACCTCGCGCTGACCCCGCAGCACGCCAGGTGGGTGCTGCTCGCGGTGCTGGCGATCTCGGTGGTCGTGTGCCTGCTTCCCCGGCTCCTCCGCGGTCCGGCCCTCGCCGTCGCGCTCGGGTGCGCGGGGGCGCTCGTCCTCGCGTGGACGTTCACGGGCCAGGTCACGGCGGCCCGCTCGGCCAACCTCTTCGCCGCCGACCTGACCGCCAACCTGCCGCGCCCGTACGACTGGATCGACCGGGCGACGAAGGGCAAGCCGGCCGTCTTCCTGGGCCAGCAGATCACCGATCCGAACGGGATCTGGCTGCTCGAGTTCTGGAACCGCTCGCTGCACTACGTCTGGAGCACGGACGGCACCGCGCCCGGGCCGGGGCCCACCGTGACGCCCGACGTCGTGAAGCCGAACGGCACGCTCCGGCACGTCGTCGACGTCCCCTACGCCGTCACGGACCAGGGAGTCGAGGTGGTGGGCGAGGAGGTGGCGAGCCAGCCGCACCTCGTCGGCGGCAGCGCCGCCTACTGGCGCCTGATCCGGATCTCGCCGCCGTTCCGGCTGCGGAGCAACGTCTACGGGATCTACTCCGACGGCTGGTCGCGCGCGGACACGGGCTACGCACGCTACTCGACACCGGGCAACCGCGCGGGCTACGCCGTCGTCGACGTCTCCCGCGAGGGCTGGACGGGGCCGAGCGCGCCGGGGAACGTGACTGTCCGCCTCGGCCCGCTTCGCCTGGACGAGAACCACCAGCCGCAGATCCGGCGAGTCACCTGGGAGACGCGCTTTCCGATCGACCGGCTCGAGCGACACCCGCTCGTGATTCCCACGCCGAGGCCGCCGTGGAAGGTCGAGGTGAACGTCGATCCGCCCTTCAGTCCGAGCGTCGCGGCGCCCGGCAACACCGACGCGCGCGAGCTCGGAGCCGAGGTCTCGTACGCCTACTCGCCCACGAGGCCGGTCGCTCCCGGAGTGGAGACCGGCCCCACCGGCGTCGCCGACGACGGCTGGATGGGCGCCGACAGCGCGTACAACCAGGTGGCGCCACTTCCCGGCCAGCGCGAGGCTGTCCTGACGCTCTCGCGCACGGCCTGGGGCGGTCCGGACGTCCCCGGCCACGTCAGCGTCAGGATCGGGCGCCTGCGGGTGGTCGACGGCAAGCCGGCGCTCGGCGAGGTCAGCGCGGAACGGACGCTCACGATCCACCGCAAGCAGCTGAAGACGATCACGCTACCGCTGCCGAGCGCGCCCTTCCGCGTCGAGGTGCACATCGCTCCGACGTTCGTGCCGGCGGAGCTCGACCCCCGCTCGCCCGAGACCCGCCACTTCGGCGCCCAGGTCGGCTACGGCTTCCGGTAGGCGGCGCAGAGGAGTGTGAAACGGAAGCGGAGCGCCGCGCGCGCGAGCGGTCCCGACCGTTCCGCCGCCCGCAGCGCCGCCGCGAGCACGCGGGGCAGCGAGACGCGCTGCGGCGAGAAGAAGGGGCGCAGCGCGAGCCCGTCGAGCCCGACCGCCGCGAGCTCGGCCCGGACGTCCTCCAGGCGGAACTGGCGCGGGTTGAGGTCGAAGACGAGCTTGCGCTCGGTGTAGGAAGCGACGTGCCGGAAGAACGCCGCCCGGTCGCGGGCGTAGTAGATGGCGCGGAAGCACGTCGTCGCGGCAACGGGCTCGGACGGCCGGAAGTCGTTCAGGTCTCCGTGCTCCACGTGCCGCCCGCGGCGGTGCGCGGCCGCCACCATCTCCGGGCTCGCGTCGATTCCCGCGTACTCGAGCCCGCGGACGCGCAGGAAGTCGCCGAGACCGCCGTCGCCGCAGGCCAGGTCGAGGACGCGCTCGCCCGGCTCGAGCCGCGGGCCGAGGGCGACGACGAGCTCGGCCCGACGCGCGAGGTAGGCGGCCGCGTCCGCGTAGGCCTCGTCGCCCCAGCGCTCGGCCAGGGGCCCGTACTTCGCCGCCGAGCCGGTCATCGCAGCGCGAGCAGCCGCTCCGGATGCTTGCGCACGAAGCGCAGCACGCCGCGCGCGTGCCAGATCGTGTGCCGGGTCAGAAAGCGCTTGTCGATCACGGCGGCGTAGTCGTGCCGGACGACGGCCGCCGGCACGTACCAGCGCTCCCAGCCCGCCCTGGCCGCGCGGTAGCAGAGGTCGATGTCCTCGCCGTAGTGGCGGAAGCCGCCGTCCCAGCCGCCGAGCTCCTCCAGCATCGTCCGGCGCTGGAGCAGGAACGCGCCGAGCAACCAGTCGGCCGGCGCCGGCTCGGTCGGCCGCTCGTCGAGCCCGTAGTGCGCCCGCTGCTCGCCGAGCCGTCCCACGAGCCGGAGGGGCGTCCGCCGGACGAGCGTGCCGGACACGGTCGGAAAGCGCCGTCGCGTGGGTTGCCAGGAGCCGTCCGCGTACAGCATCCGGGGGCCCGCGACGCCGCAGCGAGGACGGTCGTCGGCGAACGCGGCGAGCAGCGCGACCGCGTCGGGCTTGGGCACGGCGTCCGGGTTCGCGACGAGAACGTACGTCCCGCTCGTCGCCGCGATCGCCGCGTTGACGTTGGCGGCGAACGTACGGGGGCGCGGGCTCTCGAGCACCCGCGTCCCGGGCGGCAGCGCCCCGACGCTGCCGGGCACGTTCGCGACCACGACGAGCTCCGCCACCTGCGGCGCGAGCGCGGGAAGCATCCGCTCGAGCTCGGCGGCGTGGCCGTGCGAGACGACGACGGCCGAGACGCGGCTCATCCGAGCAGCTCCCGGTAGACGCCCGCGGTCAAGCGGGCCGTCTCGGCCCAGCTGAAGCGCCGGGCGCGGACGAGCCCGGCGGCCACGAGGCGCTCCCGCTCGGCGAGGGCACGGGCGACCGCCTCCGCCAGCCCGGCTGCCTCGGCGTAGACCGCGGCGTCGCCCGCCACCTCTCGCACGGCGGCGTCGGGCGTCGCCACGACGGGCGTGCCCGACGCCATCGCCTCGACCGCCGGCAGCCCGAACCCCTCGTAGCGTGAGGGCAGCACCAGGCAGGCGGCCTCCCGGTACAGGCGCGCGAGCTCGTCGCGACCCACGTAGCCGCGCAGGTCGGCACCCCCCGCTCGGAGCTTCTGGGCGAGGCGCCCGTCCTTCTCGGGCCCGGCCACGACGAGCGGGCGACCGAGCGCGCGGGCAGCGGCGAGCGCGGCGAGCGGGTTCTTCCGGGCCTGGACCGCCCCGACGAAGAGCAGGTACTCACCGCGCGCTCCCCCGGGACGGAACACCGGATCGACGCCGAGCGGCGTCACGACCACACGTTCGGGCGAAAGTCCGTACAGCTCGAGCAGGTCGCCTCGCGTGCGCTCCGAGATGGCGAGGACGCGGGCGGCTCGCCGCGCCGACCGCGGCACCATGGTCCGGAAGACGAGGCGGTTGCGCCGACCCATCACCGTCGGGTCGCGCTCGAACGAGAGGTCCTGAACGGTGAGGACGGCCGGGCACGGCAGGCCCGGCGGCAGCGCGTGAACGAAGTGGGCGAGCGCCGGGCGCACGCGCCGGAGCAGCCGAGGCAGCGCCCACGCCATTCTCAGCTCCTGGCTGCGCGCGGGAAGCTCGAGCGGCTCCACGCCCTCGGGCAGCAGCGAGGCGTCGCGGGTGACGGCGGCGAGCCGCAGACCCCCGGCGTGCGCGGGTAGCTCCCGCAGGAGGTTCTCGACGTACGTCTCGTCCCCCGTCCGCCGCCGCCCGAGGACGTCGGCGTCCACGACCACGAGAGGCTCGCTCAAGCGACCTCGCGGTAGACAGCGGCCGTGCCGGCCGCCGAGTCCGCCCAGGTGAAGCGGCGGGCGCGCTCGAGGCCGCGCCGCGCGAGCTCGGCCCTGCGGTCGGCCGCCGCACGGATCCCGGCGGCGATGGAGGAGGCGTCGAGGGGATCGACGAGGACCGCGGCGCCGCCGGCCACCTCCTCGGTTGCGCCCCCGGCACTCGTCACGACCGGCGCGCCGCAGGCCATCGCCTCGAGCACGGGGATCCCGAAGCCCTCGTAGAGCGACGGATAGGCGAAGCAGCGAGCCCCGCGGTAGAGCGCGGCGAGCTCCGCGTCTGGCAGCTCGCCGAGCCAGCGGACGCCGTTGCCCCGAAGGCGGACGTCGCCCCACCCCCGCGCGCCCACGACGCGGAGCTCCACGTCGGCGCGCCGTGCCGCCTCCGCGAGCCGCGGGAGAGTCTTCCGCGGCTCCAGGGTGCCCACCGCGAGCACGTAGTCGCCGCCGGCCGCCGGCCCGTCGGGCGCGAACGCTCCGTCGATCCCGTTCGGGACGACACGGATCCGCTCCTCGGGCACGCGGAGCAGCTCCACGAGCTCGCGCTTCGTGAACTCGGAGACTGCGATTACCCGCCGCGCGGCGGCCACGACCCGGGGCACGACGAGGCGGCCGTACACCCGGGCCCAGCGGTTGAAGGCGTCCGGATGCCGGAA
>JBBSIG010000082.1:0-10464 GCA_038232215.1 Gaiellales bacterium
CGGGTGCGACGAGACGACGCACGGGACGCCGCAGGCCATCGCCTCGACGACAGGCATGCCGAAGCCCTCGAAGCGCGAGGGCAGGACGAAGACCGACGCCCCGCGATACAAGGCGGGGAGTCGGTCGTGCGGGAGGAAGCCGAGCCCGACCACGCCGGGGCGGGCGAGTCGCGGCTGCTCGCCCCAGCCCTCGCCGCCGGCGACGGCGAGCGCCAGGTCGGAGCCGAGGAGAGCGTAGGCGTCGAGCAGCGTGTCGAGGTTCTTGCGCGGCTCGAGCGTGGCGACAGTGAGGACGTAGGGGCGGTCGAGCCGGTGACGGTCTCCGTCCGGGCGGAAACGGCCGTCCACGCCGGGCCGGGCGACTTTCGTCCGCTCCAGCGGCACGCCCAGCGTCCGGTGGACGTCGGCCGCCGTGTAGCTCGAATTGCAGACGATCAGGTCGCACGTGCGGGCCGCGTTCGCGTACTTGGCGCGGTGGAGCGCGCGCGTCCGGCGGTGCGTCCACTCGGGAAAGCGAAGCGGTACGAGGTCGTGGACGGTCGTCGCCCGTACGCCGCCGGCTTGAGGCGGGTACATCCAGTCGGAGAAGTGGAGGACGTCGACCCGGCCGAGGAAGCGCTCGACCGGAGGGCGCCCGGCTCGGCTCCAGGCCGTGCGCCAGAGGCGCGCGAGCGGGAGAGTCTGGACGCTCAGCTCGACCGGGATGCCCGCGAGCGCGGCGCGGACGTTCCGCGCCCCTCGGGCGCCGACCGGAGCCCAGGCGACCACCTCGTGCTCTCCGCGGGCGGCCTCGACGAGCCCGCTCACAGAGCCCCTGACGTAGTTGCCCACGCCGGCCGGGGGCAGCGAGAGCGGGCTGACGTCGTAGACGATCCTCACGACGCGCGCGCGGCGGCCTCGGCATAGCCGGCGAGGACCGTCTTCGCGGTCGCCTCCCAGGTGAAGCGGCGGGCGTGCGCGAGTCCTCGCGTCACGAGCACGTCGCGCTCGGTGAGGGCCTGCTCGACGGCGCGCGCGATCGCGGTCGGATCGTCCGGGTCGGCTCTCAGCGCCGCGTCGCCGCTCGCCTCGTCCAGGGACGGGTGCGAGGAGACGACGCACGGGACGCCGCTCGCCATCGCCTCGACGACCGGCATGCCGAAGCCCTCGAAGCGGGAGGGGAAGACGAAGACGGCGGCACCGCGGTACAGCCGGGCGAGCTCGTCGTCCGGCACGAAGCCGAGCGCGACGACCCCCTCGGCGACGAGCGTGGGCTGGGGCCCCCAGCCCGCCCCGCCGGCGACCGCGAGGGCGAGATCCGCGGCGAGCAGCCGGTAGGCGGCGACGAGCGTCTCCAGGTTCTTGCGCGGCTCGAGCGTGGCGACCGTGAGGACGTAGGGCCGGCCGAGCCTCGCCTCCTCCCCGTCTACGCAGAAGCGCGGGTCGACTCCAGGGTGCGCGACGCGCAGGCGCTCCGACGGTGCGCCGAGGCGCTCCGCGAAGTCGCGGGCCGTGTACGCCGAGTCCGTGTAGACGACGTCGCACGTGCGCGCGGCGTTCCGGTACTTCGCGCCGTGCATCGCGCGCGTCCGGCGCTCCGTCCACTGCGGGAAGCGGAGCGGCACGAGGTCGTAGACCGTGGTCGCGCGCACGCCGGCGCGCTGCGGTGGATACATCCAGTCCGAGAAGTGGAGCACGTCGAACGCGCCGAGGAAGCGCTCGGCGCCCGGGCGGCCGGCCCGGCTCCACGCCGTCCGGGCGGCGTGCGCGAAGGGAAAGGCCTGCAGATGGAGCTCGACGGGGATTCCGGCGAGCGCGTCCCGCACGAGGCGCACCCCCTCGGGGCTCGTCGGCGCCCAGGCGACGAGCTCGTGCTCGTCGCCCGCGACGGCCGCCAGTCCCCGAAGCAGCCCGCGGGCGTAGTTCCCAACGCCGGTGCGGGGGTGCGAGAGCGGTGTCACGTCGTAGACAATCCTCATTCCCCCCTCCCGTGTCCGCCGCGGACATGCCCATGCCCCAGGGCGCTGGACGCGGCCCGTCCGGACACCGCGTTCCGTTCGCGTTCGTACCGGGGTGGGTGGCAGGAGCCGGAACGCGCCAGCACCTGCGCGTGCCTTGTCCTCATCGGACGCGGCTCGGCCCCAGGGCGCTGGACCTGTCCGCCCAAGACAGCGAGTGCGGTCTCGGGCTCACGAGCCAGGCGGGAGGTAACGGAACCGGAGGAAGTGCAGGCCGAGCCTGCGGCGATCGGTGTTCCCGCGCAGGACCTGCGCAGGGATCTTGGTCGGCGAGACGTCGAACCGGACGCGGCAGACTCCGCCGCGTGGCTCGAGCGGCACGACGACTGTCCGTCGCTCGTCGGCCGGCCGCACGCGGGTGCGCAGCACGGTCCGGCCGTGCTGCGCCCGCGCGACGAGCGTCTGCGGGCGCTCGAAGAGCGAGTTGTCGCCGGCGACGACGACCGCGAGTCGCCCGCCGCGGCACCCGAGCCGCGTGTACCGGACCGTGCTCCCCGACCACGTGTCGCCGTAGACCCCGTCGAGGTAGGTCGTCCAGCGCAGCGGCCCGCCGACGCGGTACAGCACGAGGCCCCGGTACGGGTCGTCCGCGATCCGCCGGCCCTCCAGCGGAACGGACTCGTCGGTGAGCGCGTACTCCGCGCGCACCGTTTGCCCCCGCGGGGTGCGAAGCAGCCCGTCGCGCCGACCCACGTCCACCGCGGTCTGCGGAAGGCCGCCCGTCAGAGGATCGCCGAGGTAGTAGACGTCGCCGAGACTGCGGCTGAAGAACTCGTTCTCCCAGACGGTGAACTCCTCGGGGCGGCCCGACCAGACGACGGCGACGTCCGCGTCGCGCCCCACCTCGGCGTCGATCCAGTCGCGGTCGCCCACCGTCTCGCCCTGGAAGAGCGCTCCCTCCGAGGCCTTGAGGACGCCGTGCTCGAAGGTCTCGATCGGGTGCTGGACTGCCACGAAGAGCGCGAGCGCGAGCACCGGAAGGGCGAGCGCGTGGCGACGAGGCACGGCCAGGAACGCGGTCGCGAGCAGGATCGCGACCAGGACGGCGGCCGCCGGCACCTCGTCGAGCGTGATCCAGTTGTCCTGCAGCCACCACCAGGGCAGGAGCGCGAGCGTGTCCGACTGGGCCGGCACGTCGATCAGCTGCGAGTACGGCAGAGCTCCGGGGAGCGCGGCGGCCACGAGCGCCGCGAGGCCCGCGAGGAGCGGGGGCCTGGGCGCACCGTGCTCGACCCAGAGCAGAAGCGCGATGCAGAAGAGCGGGACGACGTAGAACATGTTCCGCTCCTCGACCCGCGGCGGAATCGGCAGCTCCGACGCGAAGGCGGCCACCTCGAGCAGCACCCAGAGCGTCAGCGCCGCGGAGGCGGCGACGAACGCCTGTGCCTGCGCGGGAAGTCGACGGGCGAGGCCGACGACGACGAGAGCCGCGGCGAACGGGACCACGCCGAGGTAGAGGTCGAGCTCGGCGACGTGGTAGAGGAGCCAGCGGAGCACGCTTCCCGCGTCGTAACGGTGCTCCCCGGCGGCCTGGTACGCGCCGAGCACCCCGAGCGGCGAGCGCCCACGGGCGACCTGGACGACGAGGAGGAGCGTCGCGCCGGCGCCGAGCGCTCCCCAGAGCACGCGGTAGGCCGCGAGCGAGCGCGCCCGGCCCCGTGAGATCCAGGCGAGCAGGAGCGGCGCGGTCACGATCGCCGGCACGAGCACGAGCGCCTGGGCGCGCGTCAGGAAGGCGAGCGTCGCGAGCGCGAGCAGCAGGACCTGGCGGAGCGGGGTCGGCCGCTCGAGCACGAGCACGAGCAGGAGCGCGGTGGTGAGGAACAGCGGGTAGAACGCGTTCTCCGTCATGATCGTGCCCGTGTAGAGCATCGAGGGGATCGCGACCGCGAGCACGGCGCCGAGCAGGGCGAGCCCGGCCGGGAGCACGCGCCGGCCGAGCAGGTACGTCGGCACGGCCGCCAGCGACATGAGCAGCGAGTTGATCGCCTTCGCCGCGCCGTAGGCGTCCGGAACGGCGCTGAAGAGACGCCAGGCGGGGCTGATCAGCAGCGGGTAGACGAATCCGTAGGCGCCGCTCGGTTGGTCGCGAACGAGGAAGTGACCCGTCGCGGCGAAGCTCTTCGCGAGCTCCGAGTAGACGATCTCGTCGACCATGATCCACGGGGCGACCATCTGCCGGCCGAGCTCGAGCCGGACGAGCGTCGAGAGCGCGACAATGCCGGTGAGGTAGGCCCAAACGGGGACGGCCCGAGCGCGGGAGAGAGCGACGGCGCCCAGACGCGTCGAGGCGGTCGCGCTATGCGCCAAGGCCGACCTCGCGCAGGCGCCGGGCGAGCTCGTCCGCCTCCGGGTCGTCGGGCCCGATGCCGACGTCGGCCCCCGCCCGGGCGACGGCTCCGAGCACCGCGTCCTGCACCGCCTCGCCGCCGGCTGCGACCTCGAGCGCCGCGGCATAGGCCTCCGCAACGCGCTCGAGGCCGTGCTCTCGCACAGCGTGCCGCCGTGCCGCCTCCCCCATCGCGGCGCGCGCCTCCGGATCGGTCACCAGGAGCTCGAGCGCCGCCGTGAGCGCCGGTACCTCGCCGGCGTCGACGGGAGCTCGGAGCGCCACGTCGTCCGGCAGCTCGGCGAACCAGCCGACGTCGCTCACGACGAGGGGCCGCCCGAGCGACAGCGCGCGCACGGCCGTGCCGGAGGTCTCACCCATCGTGGGCGAGCGGAGGGAGACGACGGCGTCGCACGCGGCCATCAACGCCCAGAGCCGACGCTCCTCCACGTACGGCTCTCGCAGAACGGACGACCCGTCGAGGCCGAGCCGCTCCAGCCGGCGCGCGAGGTCGAACCCGGGCCCCGCGGCGCCGACGAGCAGCAGGCGCGCTTCTGGGTGCCGTCCCTGGAGCGATGCGAACGCCTCGAGGAGCTGCGGGATGCGCTTGCTCGCGTTCAGGTTGCCGAAGCTGCCGACGAGCGGCCCGGGCCCGAGCTCCGCCTGCTCCACGGCCGGCGCGGGCCAGGCCGGATGCGGGATCCGCCAGAGCGGGCCGCCGTACCCGGCTTCGCGGACCCGGCGCTCGACGAACTCGGAATGGACGATCAGGCCGCTCGCGAGCTCGAGCACCTCCCCGGCGAGCGGAAACTCCTCCGGCCGCACCTCCCAGAGCGGCGGCACCCGGCCGTCGATGATCCCGAGCGCGAGCAGGCGCCCGGGGAGACCGGCCTCCCGCTCCATCGCGTCGAGGTACGCCGGCCCGTCCTTCCGCCCCAGCGTCATCCCGGCGACGAGATGGTGGAGGACGAAGTCGTGCAGGACGACGACCCCGGGCCGGCGGCGGAGCGCTTCCAGGATCCACCCGTGCGCCTCGGGCGAGTTGCCCACGTGGTAGAGCGAGACGTCGGCGTCGCGCGGCGGCCGCGGGCGCTCCCGCCGCACGACCTCCACGGCGACCCGGCGACGCAGCGCCGGCAGGAGCAGCGCGCTGTAGTCCGCGACCCCGGAGGTCTCGGGCGGGAGAGGAGAGTAGTAGGCGACCTTCATGCGGGCGCTCACGCCAGCAGGCGCTCGATCGCGTGGTCCCACGTGACCTGCTCCGCGACGAGCTTCCCGGCCCGACCCCACTCACGCACCTCGTCGGGGTGCTCGACCAGAAAGCGACACGCTTCCGCGAGCGCCGCCGCGCGCGGCTCGCACACGAGGCCGGTGCGGCGATCCGAGACCACGTCGAGCGGTCCGCCCGCGTCGAGCGTCGTCACCACCGGCTTCTCCGACAGGAACGCCTCGTACGGGACCATCCCGTAGTCCTCGTCGATCGGCGCGTAGTAGACGGCCAGGCACCGCGCGTACAGGTCGGCGAGCTCGTCCTCGTCCACTCGGCCGGCGAAGCTGGCCCGGCCGTCCAGCCCGTGCCGCTCGGCCACCGCCTCGAGCCGCTCGCGGTCGGGCCCGTCGCCGGCGATCACGCACCGTAGGCCGGGCTCGGCGGCCAAGGCCTCGAGCAGGAGATCGACGCGCTTCGCTCGGTCGAGCCGGCCGACCGAGAGGAGGAAGTCGCCATAGCCTTCGCAGCGGAAGCTGAGCTCCTGGGGCGGCGGCAGCACGACCTCGGCCTCGAGGCCGGTGCTGCGCTCGAGTCGCTGGGCGACGTTCCGCGAGATCGCGCAGAGCCTCGTCGCCTCGGCGAGCGTGAGGCGGTCGAGCTGCTGGACCGCCCGGCGGGTGGCGCGCTCCTCGGCCGTCTCCCCGAACTGACCGAGCTCGGTGCGGTCGAGCTCGTAGGCCTGGCGGAACTGGTGGACGAGCCACACCACCTTGCGCGGGTGCCTGACGACGTACGAGGGGAACTTCGTCGCGATCACGAGATCGACCGGCCGGCCGTCCACCTCCTCGAGATCGAGCATCCGCCAGAGAAACGCCTGGCCGAGGACGCGCTCCGCCGGGTACCACTTGAACGGCACCGTGACGAGGTCGGCCGCGTGCCCGCGCGCACCGAGCTCGGCCGTGAGCCGCTCGGCCACGATCTCCGCCCCGCCGCGCGCGAACGGAACCTGCGGCGAGCAGACCGCGATTCTCACGTCCGCGCGACGATCGCGTAGTCGAGCGGGCCGAAGAGCTGCTCGTTCAGCCGGTCGACGTTCGCCGCGAGGGCACTGCGGGCGGCGTCGAACTCGGCGCCGCGCGGCAGCTCGACCGGACGCAACCGCTCCTCCGCGGGCGGCTCGTTCAGGAACCTCGTCTCGATCGCCGCGAAGCCCGCCTGGCGCGCGAGCAGAACGAAGGTCTCGGGGACGAGCGGTTGGGCGTGGGTCAGGTCGGCGTGGTAGTTGCGAAGAGCAGTCGGCGAGAGGGGGTTGATCGTCTCGGCGACGAGTACCCCGCCGGCTCGCAGCTTGCCGGCAGACAGCTCGAGCAGCCGGACGAGCGCGGGCGGCGGCAGGTGCTCGACGACCTGGCCGAGGAAGATCCCGCCCAGCGAGCCGTCCTCGAGCGCCTCGAGGTACGAGACGCCGTCGGCCTGCTCGACCTCGAGCCCCTCGCCCCGCGCGTAGGCGACCATGTCGCCGTCGGCGTCGACGCCGCGCGCCTCGATCCCCTCGTCCCGCAGGAGTGCGAGCAGCTCGCCCCGGCCGCATCCGACGTCGAGCACGGGCGCCGCTTCGCGGAAGTCGCCGACGTAGAGCCGCTGCCGTTCCTTGATCTCCGCGAACTGGCCGCGCATGCGGCTCTCGAACGCGAAGTAGTCGGGGAACGCGGTCGCCGTTGCCTGCGGAGCAACCGTGCGCGGGGTCCCGCCCTCCCGCCGCTCGGCGCGCGTGAGGCGCTCCTCGAGCTCGCCGAGCAGGCGCGAGTCGTCGCGGCGGCCCGAGAGCTCGCGGTCGATGCGCTCCGAGAGCTTTCCCTCGACCCGGCCGATGTCGTCGCCGAGCCCGTCCGTCCGACCCGCGAGCTCGGCGGCGCGACCGAAGAGCCGATCGACCTCCTCGAAGAGCTCGTCGACGAGCTTCAGCGCGGCGTCGTTGAAGTTGCGCTGGTCGTGGGCAACCGGCTCGACGTACCAGCGCAGCAGCGGACGGAGCGCGCGCTTGACCGGGAAGGCGAGCGTCCCCTTCACGCCGGGTCGGCGCTCCGTCGGGCGCTCCGCCGTGACGGGCCAGAACCGCTCGGCGAGCGAGCGGTAGCGGGAGCGCAGCGCGCGGCGGTCGGAGCCGAGCGCCGCCTCCAGGCGACCGCCGCGACCGACCTCGGCCTTGAGGCGCTCGAAGAGCGCCATCACGTCGACGTCTTCTCGCGATGAAACCCCTGCAGCTACGGCAGTTTTTTCCTCCGCGGGGGGCATCGCGGCATTCTAACGGGGTGGCCGGGCGCCCCACGGCCGGTCGCTACTGGGCGCTCGGCCCCTCCGGCCCCTTCTCCTCGGCGTCACGCTGGCGGAGGTACCGGGTCAGCTCGGCGGCGATCGTGTCGCCCGAGGGGAGCTCGACCGCCTCCTCGAGCGCATCCGTCCGCTGCTCGAGCTCCTCGACGTACGCCGCCGTCTCCGCGTCGGAGGAGACGGCCTCGCTGACCTGCTCCGCATAGGTGCGGCCCGCCTCCTCCAGCTCCGAGACGTCGATGTCGGCGTCGATCAGCCGCCCCAGGCGCTGGCAGATCGCGAGCGCCGCCCGGGGGCTCGGGGCGAGCGAGACGTAGTGAGGCACCGCCGCCCAGAGGCTGACCGACGGGATCCCCGCGCTCCGGAACGTGTCGTGCAGCACGCCGACGATTCCCGTCGGCCCCTCGTACCGCGACCCTTCGAGCCCGAGCGTCTCGATCAGCTTCGCGTCGCTCGCGCTCGCCGTGACGGGGGCGGGACGGGTGTGCGGCACGTCGGCGAGCAGCGAGCCCAGCGTGATCGCCAGGTCCACAGCAAGGTCCCGGGCGAGCTCGACCACGAGCTCGCAGAAGGTGCGCCAGCGGAGATTCGGCTCGGTCCCGAGCAGCAGCACGGCGTCGCGGCCGAGGCCCGGTATGCGGGCGTGCAGGAAGGCGTTCTCCGGCCAGTCGAGCCGGCGCGTGAGCCCCTCGGTGAGCGCGACCTGCGGGCGGGTCGCCTGGAAGTCGTAGAAACCCTCCGGGTCGACGTCGGCGAAGCGCTCGCCCTCCCACGCCTTCGCGAGGAACGCGCCCGTGAGCGACGCGCCCTGGCCGCCGTCGTTCCAGCCGCGAAACGCGGCGATCAGAATCGGCCGCTCGAGGCGCGGCCGCTCGGAGATTCGCAGCTCCTCGCTCATCGAGCCAGTTTATGCGGGGCGCCGCAGCCAGAGCATGGTCGAGAGGGCGACGGCGAGAGCCCAGATCGCCGCCGCGAGGGCCACGTGGACGAGCACGAGGCCCCAGGGCAGATGCGTCCGGTACTGGAGCTCTCCGATTCCCATCTGCACGAGGACGACCCCCGCCAGCACGAGCGTGAGCCGGAAGAGGCCTGGCGCAGTCGCCCGGCGCGCGGCGAGATACCCGAGCAGGAAGAGCAGGACGCCTCCGAAGACGGCCACCACCGCCGCGTGGACGTAGACGGAGGTGGAAAGCGTGCCGAGCCGGCGGATGTCCGCCCCCCCCGAGTGAGGTCCGGCCGCCGTCGCGAGCGTCCCGCTGACGACGAGCGCGAGCGCCGAGCCGGCGAGGAGGCCGCCCAGGCGCCTCAGGTCGAGCGGCAGCGAGGCCCCGGCCGCGCGACCGCCGGCCTCGAGAGCGACCACGACGCCGCCGCCCAGCACGAGAAGCGCGAGCAACAGGTGCGAGACCACGAGCAGCGGGTGCAGGTCGAGCACGATCGTGAGCAGCCCGAGCGGCGCCTGGGCGAGGGTGCCGAGGAAGACGACGAGCGCGAGCCGCACGACCGAGCGGGGGAGGGTCGGCGTCAGGCGCGCGCCGAGCCAGGCGGCGAGGGTCAGCAGGATCGGCAGGAGGCCGACGAGCCGGTTGCCGAACTCGACGTAGGCGTGCACGTCCTTTTCCGGGAACGGGTTGCCTGCGCTGCAGCCCGGCCAGTGCTCGCAGCCGAGTCCCGAGGCGGTGAGACGGACGACCGCGCCGGTCGAGACGATCAGGTAGAGGGCGCCGACGGCCGTCCACGCCAGCTTCCGAAAGGCCCGGGGTGAGAGCTCACGCGCCCGAGACCGTCCGGCAGTCGTGGACTCGACGTGCACGCGTCCCACTCTAGACGCCTGCCCTAGAGGGAATCGGGCGTCAAAACGAGCGGCTCGAGCAGAGCCGGGTAGCCGTCAGCGCCGTCGAAGGGCGTCGGCCGCGAGCCGAGGAAGAGCGGCCGGTCGGCGGCGTTCAGCAGCACGGGCATCAGGTCCGGCCCGCGCAGGTGACCGAGGATCCCGGCCGCGCAGTCGAGCTCTCCGAAGCGCGTCACGCCGTCCGAGCGGACGCCCGGGCCGGCGAGCAGGAACGGCACCGGGTCGCCGGAGTGGATCACCTCCGGCGAGGCGGGGGTGGCGTGGTCGCCGGTGACGCAGACGACGGCGCGCTCGACGGGCAGGCGGTCGAGCGCCGCGTCGAGCCGCTCGATCGTGCACTGCTTGACGCGCGGGTCCTTCGTATGCCCGGCCGCGTCGGTCGTCTTCTGGTGGCAGAGCACGAAGGTGTCGCCCCCGTCGAGCCGCGACTCGGCCAGGGCGATTCGGCCCTCGAGGTCGCCGAGGGCGTCGTCGGTCTCGGCCGCCTCGATGGGGCGCAGCCCGACGGCGGTCGCCAGTCCCCGCAGGAAGGCCGGCTCGGCGACGAGCGTGCCGTCGAGGCCGTGCCGCTCGAGAAAGGTCGGGACGCGGCGCCGCCGGCCCCACCACTTCAGCGTGATCACGTTCAGCGCCGGAGCGCCACGCACGCCCCGCGCCGTGTTGACCCGGTGCGTCGCGAGGAGCTCGATCGTGCTCCGAGTCCACCGCTCGACCGCCCGCGCGGTGCGCTCGGCCTCCGGCACGA
>JBBSIG010000083.1:0-10093 GCA_038232215.1 Gaiellales bacterium
CAAGCAGCTCGCGTCCAAGCTACGAGAGAGACGTTCTGGATGCGGCGAGTACGAGGGCGCCGATGAAGAGTAGAGAGTCCGGACCGGTAGCGTGCGCTTCGGGAAAATCCCCTGGTCGGATCAGCCCGGTTCGGTGGAGACTTCCGGCGCCAGCGTCCCCGCTTGCGAAGCTTCCGAGCCCGGCGGCTCCTCGAGCGTCCAGAGGGCGGATTCGCCGAGGTCGGGGCGCAGGTCGTCCAGCACGGAAGGCGCTGGCGCGACGCGCATCGCGTCTCCCCCCGCCGCGCTCTCGGCCTGGATACGCTCGAGCGCGGCGGTGAGATGCGCCGAGAGGCCCGTGCGCGTGTCTTCTGCGAGTAGCCGGAGCCGGCGGACCTGCCGGCGCAGGAGGTCGCGCTCGGCTTCGGCGCCTCCGGCTTCCTCGAGCAGGCGATCGCGCTCGCACTCGACAGCGCTCGTCATGGCGTCTGCATGCGACTGCGCACGCTTCACGAGCTTCCTCGCTCGCCGTCTCGCCTCGCGCTCGAGCGCGCCCGCAAGACGAGTCGCGTGGACGAGCGTCGCGCTGATCAGCCGCTGCTGCTCTTCGTAGCCGGCTCGCTCGGCCTCGAGCGCCGCGAGCCAATCGCGAAGGTCCTTGCGCTGCCACAGTGCTGCCTCGTAATCGTCCGCGACCTCCTCCAGCAGCTGATCGGTCGCGGAGCGGCTGTAGCCGCGGAGAGTGAGGGGCAGCTCGGCTTGCTTGATTTGGAGCGGGGTGCGCCGCATCACAGGCTCTTCGCTGGAAAAAACGGGAGTCCTCGTTTGCTCGGCCCACCTCTCTTCCTGGCGTCCTGAGGGCCCAAAGCTTCCCCGAGCGAGCGCTAGTACTACTCGGCGATCTCCGCGGCGCTGGTTGTTAGCGCGTAGCTACCCGGCGACCCCTGCTCCGCGCCGCACGATCGCCATCGAGGAGTGGGAGTTTTCGTGCTCGTACCCGAAGGCTCCGCTGAAGCGCAGCGTGCGCGCGACAGCCGTTTCCGCGCTGTTGCCGTCCCCGGTGTACTCGAAGCCGCCCGGGATCGTGACGAGGATCTGATACGGGGGTGGCGGCTCTCCGAAGCCGCGTAGCGTTTCGACCTCCGTCTCGAGCGCATCGCCGGCCTTGAGGCGGCCGCTTCGGTTCTCAAGATCGAACTCCCACTCGAAGGGAACGTAAAGAACCTCTTCGACGGTGGGGCAAACGGCCCGGACGATGTCCAGCAGTGTGTCTCCCTCCCCCTCGGCGAGGGCACGAACGAGCGCCTCGCGTTGCTCGGCCGTGGCGCGCTCGTCGATCAGCAGTTGCAACCTGCCGTTGCCCTCGTCCATCCGGCCGGGCCACCAGACCGCGCCTGCCCAGCAGAGACCCGAGAGGTCGACGTCGTCGACGTGTCCCTTCGTGATCCGCATCGCGACCACGCCTTCGCAGTTGGCGTGCGTCGGGTGCTGGTTGAAGTCGCAGGGGCACCCAGGATCGCAGTTGCAGTTCTTGAACCATTCGCCTTCTAGCAGCCAGTCCATGAGCTTCTCCTTTCTCCTACTTCATCGTCGTGGGGTCGTCGTCGACGCTTCCGGCGTTGCCCATCCTGCCCATGCCCGGCAGCCACGAAGGCTTCACGAGCGCGACCAGAGCGAGCGCGACGAGGCCGGCCGTCAACAGGCCGCTCGCGACGCGTGACGATCGGGGCGGAGCGAGCTTCTCGGCCGCGATCGCCAGCGAGACAATCGCCATCCACGTGACGTTCATCACACCGAGCGCTAGCAGTACGAGCACCAGCATCCAGCAGCACCCGACGCAGTACGCACCATGCCTCCCGCCGAGAACGAATGCCCCACGGGCGCCGTCTCGCCAGTGCTCGAGGAAGAACGAAAGCGGCCCTCGACAATGCCGAAGACACGCCTTCTTGAACGGAACAGCTTGGTACAGCGCGGCAGCAAGCGCGATAGGCGCCACGACGTAACCTGCGAGCTCGTCGTCGGAAAGGGCGTCGAGCCCGGCGGTGCGAGCGACAAAGAGCAAGCCGAAGCCCACGAGCCCGAACGAAGCCCACGCCACGAGATATCCACCGACGAATGCGCTCGAGCGTCCGATGGTACGCCCCCCCGCCGAGGCCCGACGACGAATCACGAGCCCATAGACGGCAACGGCAGGCCACACGGAGGGAAACATCATCGCCGCCATCATCAGCACCCAGAGAACGACAAAGAACCCAATCGAGCCGACCGTAAAGCGGCCGGGCATGGTGGCGTTGCCCATCCAGCCGAGGGTCGCAGACCAGGCTCCCAGCGCAAGGAACGAGAATACGATCCCGCTTGCGAGCCGCCGCGACGTCTGGGGTGCGGCCAAGTCGAACGTGCCCATCTTCTCCAGCGGAGGATCGTAGACCCTTCGAAATCCAGAGTCAATCGACACTATCGGCCACCCGAGGGTGGGGATTTCGACGCGGAAGCCCGGTGGCCGGGATCGCGATGACGGTCGATCAGCGACACGCTCGGGCACGGCTCGGCGACCGCTTCGGCTCGTGCGGTCGTGCGTTGGCGGCCCGACCCGCGCCGCTAGATGAGCTGCCTACAGACGTTGTGAACGGCTGAGGGTTCTATCCGGCCCTCCTTCGAGGCTGTGGGTCTCGCCAACGACCTGCTCGAAGGAGGGCTTCGGATGTCTGTTCACCGAAACGCGAAGCTCGAACCTGCTGGCCGCTACGCGCTCGTGGTCTCGATCGAGGGTGGCGCCCGTCTGCGGTCGGCTGCGGCCGCTTTCAACGTCTCGCCAGCAACCGCGCATCGCTGGTCGCACCGTTGGCTGGAGGCGGTGAGGAGGCCCGTCGCGGTCTGGGCTGCTTGTTCGATCGCTCGAGCCGGCCGCATCGCTCGCCGCGTCGCTCATGCCGGAGCCTGGGGAGGCGATTTGTGACTGCCGCTGCGCGACCGCCTGGGGTCCGCACCTGGTGGTCACCCGATCGGTCAGCTCGCTCGCTGGGCTCGAGCGATGTCCACGTCGACCGCGACGCCTCCCACCAGCACGGCCGTCACGGAGAGCGCATCGTCGACGACGGTCACGTCGGCGGGACCTCCGGGGGCGAGCCGACCGACGTCGCGACGAACGAGCCGCGCCGGAACGCTCGCTACCGCGGGGACCGCCTCCTCGAGCCCGACCCCGAGCTTGCAGAGCCGGGCGAGCCCCTCGGCGAGCGTCCCGACGCTGCCCACGAGGCGGCCGTCCGAGCGACGTGCGACCCCGGCTTCCACCGCGACCTCCACGCTTCCGATGCTCGAGCTCCCGTCGCCGCAGCCCGTCGCCGCGATCGCGTCGCTGACGAGGGCGACGCGGCCGCGACCGGCTCGCCACGCGAGCAGCACCGTCTCGGGCGCGAGATGGACGCCGTCCACGATCAGCCCCAGCACGACGTCGTCCTGGACGAGCGCGGCGCCGGCGAGACCCGGCTCGCGCGAGCGGAACGGTCCCATCGCGTTGAAGAGGTGGGTGACCGCCCGTGCGCCGCGCGCGAAGGCAGCATGCGCGGTGGCGGCGTCCGCCTCGGAGTGACCGAGCGAGACGCAGACGCCGCGGCGCACGAGCTCGTCGATCAGCGCCTCTGCGCCCGGCAGCTCGGGTGCGAGGGTCATCGTCGTGACCTCTCCTGCGGCGAGCAGCTCCCCGAGGAGGGCGAGGTCGGGCAGGCGCAGCTCGTCCTCCGGATGCGTCCCGGCCCGCCGCGGCGACAGGAACGGGCCCTCGAGGTGCGTGCCGAGGACGCGCGCGCCGTCGCCTCCCTCGCGACGACGACGAGCCTCCTCGATCGCCCGCATTGCCTGCCTCGTCTGATCGGGCGGGCTCGTGATCAGCGTCGGCTGGTACGACGTAACGCCGCTCCGGGCCAGTCCGCGACCCAGCTCGAGCACGTCCTCGGCATCGGCGCGCAGCAGGTCGACGCCGCCGAAGCCGTTGACCTGGAGGTCGACGAGCCCGGGTAACGCCGTCCCACGCCCGCTGCCGCCAAGGCCGACCGCCTCGATCTGCCCGTCGGCGATCGAGACGTCGCCCGGCACGAGCCGGCCCTCGACGAAGGCTGCTCCGACCCCGAGCCTCACCGGCGCTGCCCGAGGGGCGATTGGAGCGCGTCCGGTCCCTCCCGCAGCTCGCGCTCGGCGACGTGACAGGCGGCGAGCTGGGCCGGCAGCAGCTCGAGGAGCTCGGGCCGCACATCCCGGCAGACGGCCTCGGCGAGCGGGCAGCGCGGGTGGAAAGGGCAACCCGAGGGAGGCGCGGCCGGATTCGGGACCTCGCCGCGGATCGGGGCGCCGATGCGGCTCGACTCGTGCTCCGGGTCGGGCACGGGCATCGCCTCGCGGAGGGCGTTCGTGTACGGGTGGAGCGGCGTCTCGAGAACGGCGTCCCACGGGCCGAGCTCGACGATTCTGCCCAGGTACATGACCGCGATCCGGTCACTGAGGTGCCGCACCATCGACAGGTCGTGGCTGCTCACACGGACGTGGAAGTAGCAGAGACCGCGCGTCGCCACGTTGAAGACGGGGACGCCCGCCCGGTGGTAGCCGCTGTCGAAGACGATCGCCGCGTCGGCGCCCCGTTCGTCGGTCGCGAGCCATTCCACGAGCGAGGTGCCGATCGTCTCCTCTTCGCCGTCGCAGGCGAAGCGCACGTCGACCGGGAGCTCTTCCGCCGCAGCGAGGTCGGCGGCCGCGCGGAGCAGCATGTAGAGCTGACCCTTGTCGTCTGCGGCGCCCCGGGCGTACAGCCAGCCGTCGCGAACCGTCGCCTCGAACGGCGGGCTCGTCCACAGCTCGAGCGGGTCCGCGGGCTGGACGTCGAAGTGCCCGTAGAGGAGCACCGTCGGAGCGTCTCCGGCCCCGGAGGACGCTCGCAGCTCGCCGAGAGCGAGGGGCTGCCCGTTCCAGTCGGCGAGCTCGGCCGCGCCTCCCGCGCCGCGGATGAACTCGCACACCCACTCGCCCGCCCGGACGACGTCGGCGCGGCAGGCGGGATCGGCGCTGACGCTCGGGATCGCGAGGAGCTCGCCGAGGTCGTCCAGCCAGCGGGGGTCGATCTCTGCGCTGCCCAAGGCGCCAGGCTCGTCGTTTACCACGTGCGGTTGGCTCGACCTCTAGAGCGTCAGGCCATCTGTATCTCGACGTCGTCGGCGACGCCCGCGAGGAGCGTGTAGTCCGTGGACGCCGTCTGCAGGATGGAACCCGGTACGAACTCCGACACCGGCCCATGGGCGACTAGACGAGCGATGAACCGCTGCCACGAGACGCCGCCGCCGATGTCGCCGTCGAGCCAGAAGCTCCGATGCTTGGCGCCGAGAATCTCGCGTGGCCCGATGGTGTTCGCCTTCGGCGGCACCCACGACCAGTCTCCCCCGAAGGAATGGAGCGCATTCTGCATGATCGTCATCGGATGGAGCTCGACGAGACGGGCGCCCGCCTGCTTGTACGCCTCGATGTCCCCCTCGAACTCGTGGCCGAGGTGCGACTCCCAGAATGCGATATGGCCGCACCAGCCGATCCCTCCGTAGCAGACGTCTGCGCCCCCGAGCTCGTCCAGCCTCTTGCCGTAGTCTGCGATCGCCTCGGTGGTCGGGAAGTGGATTTGGTCTTCCGGCGGGCGCAGCTCGCTGTCGACAAGGGCGAAGAAGCGCTCGAACATCGCGCGCTGGAACGATCCCGGCCAGGTGACGGGGGCAGTGATCCCGTCCTCGTTCGCGTACTCGTCCATGTTGAACGTATGCACATGCGCGAGCGAGAGCCGCTCGTCGTTGATGATGCGCGCCGCGATCTCGTACTGGGGCATCGGGCCGACCGGGAGGATGGCCACGCAGTCGCGGCCCTCGTCGCGCGACCGGCGGATGCGCCCGACGAGGTCGTCGGCGAACGCGCGGTAGAACGCGCTCGGCGCGTCTTCGACCCGGATGCTGAAGTCGGGGTTGTCGTGGCGCGTGATCTCGGCGCGGCTGATCCGGCGTACCCGCTCGCACTCGGACTCGTCGCGAAAGTCAATGAACCCCGAGAGGCCGTACTCGAATGCGCTGTCGACCGCCACGATGCTCCTTTCGTCAGGGAAGGAGGCGCCGGGTCGTACTCCGGAGCCAGGTCAAGCACGGTGCGAAGCCCTCGGCGTACTCGACGCCGCACTGTTGACCGCGGAAGCGCGTGGCCGTCTGCATCTGCGCCACGACGTCCACGTCATCGTGCTCGCGGAGCCAGCGAAGCTGGCTTTCGTGCGCCTCGAGCATCGCTGTCTTCAGCTCGATCGTCGAGCCGACGTCGACGTACTCGACGGGCTGGAAACCGAGCCCCATCACCGTCTCCATGTAGTAGATCGGCGTCACCGCAGCGTGGTGCGGCTTCTCGGTCTCGAAGAGAGGCAAGGTCGCGTGGAAGCTCGCGTCGAAGACGAGCTTCGAGACCTCGTTGTGGTCGGCCATGTAGTCGCCCGGCGAGTGCGTGATGATCAGATCCGGCCGTATCTCTCTCACGAGGTCGACCACGGCGCGGATCTGGGCCCGGTCGGACGCGCTCACGTCTGCATCGGAGAATCCGAGCGTGACGTGATCCGCACCGGCGATCTCCGCCGCCCGGCGCGCCTCCTGCAGCCGGATGCGCGCGATCTCGGCGGACGTATGCTCGAAGCTGCCGCGATTCCCGAGCGTCGCGTTGCACATGACCACGTCGTGGCCCTCCCGGGCGAAACGGGCGAGCGTGCCTCCGCACAGGATCTCGAGATCGTCGGGATGCGCGCCGACGGCGAGGACGCGCATCAGACGATCTCCGCGGCGATCCCGAACAGGCGCTCCTCGACCGTCTGGATACCGAGCCGCACCGCGCCGAGCGCTACGGACTCGTCGCCGAGGTCGGAGAGGACGACCCGCGGGGGAATCGGCGCAAGCGCCCGGAGGCATTGCACGAGCGGTGCGAGCAGGGCGTCGCCTGCGCGCGAGAGGCCGCCGCCGACGATGACCGTCTGCGGGTTGAGGATGACTGCCGCTGCCGCCACACCGGCCGCTAGACGGCCGACGAGCTCTTCGACGATCGCCTGGGCGGCACGGTCGCCCTCGCGCGCAGCCTCGAAGACGACCTTGGCGTCGATCGCGCTCGGATCGCCGCCCGCGAGCTCGACCAGCCGTCGCCCCTCGCGTCTGCTCGCGACCTCCTTGCCATGACGCGCGTACGCGCTGCCGCCGGCCGCGTGCTCGAACGGCCCGAGGCCGTCGCGTGTTGCTTCGTCTCCCGCGAACGGCAGGTACCCGATCTCGCCCGCCGCACCGTTCGCGCCCCGATAGAGGCGACCGCCGACGAGCAGGCCGCCGCCGATCCCGTATCCCGCCTGGACGAAGAGGACGTCGTCGATACCTTGCGCCGCGCCGCGCCAGCGCTCGGCCAGAAGCGAGAGGTGGACCTCGTTCTCGACGAGGACGGGGCACGGGAACGACCTCTGCAGTCGCGTTGCGAGAGGAAGTCCATCCCAGCCACCGAGCTGTGGAGCGAGCGCAAGGCGGCCGGTGGTCGGATGGACGATCCCGGGCGTCCCGACGCCGACCGCTTGCAGGCCCGCACGCGGAAGCCGGGCGCGTCGGAGTGCGGAGGTGGCGGTTGCACGCACTTGCTTCAGGAGCGCGTCGGCTCCCGCGCGCTCTCGGGGGCCGACACGTCGGCGCTCCGAGACGACGACGTCGCCGTCCAGATCTGCGACGAGAACGAGCAGCTTGTCCGCGCCGATATC
Organism: Gaiellales bacterium; assembly: GCA_038232215.1. Classification (GTDB taxonomy): domain Bacteria; phylum Actinomycetota; class Thermoleophilia; order Gaiellales; family Gaiellaceae; genus JBBSIG01. The sequence goes on from JBBSIG010000083.1 coordinate 7,763, forward strand.
GATGCCCAGGACGTGGCCGAGGTCGGCGCGGAAGCGCAGTAGGCGAGCTCGGCGGCCGGGCCGAAGCGGACGCTCGGAGCCGCGGGCAACGCTCTCGACGATCGTCCCGCCTGCGAGCAGGTCCTCGACGACCTCGTTGACCGTCGGCTTGGAGAGGCCGATCGTGGTGGCAAGCTCGGCACGAGAGATCGGCCCGTGCGAGCGAATCGCACGCAGGACGTGGGCCGAGTTCAGCTGCCGAAGAAGCTGGGGAGATCCTGCGGGAAGTCGTATCGCCATCTCCGTCTTGACTGTTTGCGCGACTCGATGATAGAAAGGTTTCCTAACGAACTATAGGGGGCGGAGCAATTCCAATCGGCGCGCTCGACCGCTCGAGGTTCGATCACATCGGCCTCATCACCGATGACGAGAAGAACGGAGAGTCCTTCGTCGAGGCAACTCGCGTCTGGGTCACCAGCCCCCGCTCGCATCCTTTCAACGTGGAGTGGCTGCGCTTCGAGCCTGACAGTCCGGTCACGGGCCGGTTGCGAGAGCAGCCGCACGTCGCCTACCGGGTCGACGACCTGGCCGCCGCGCTCGCAGGGCACGAGGTGCTCGCGGAGCCCTTCGATCCGACCGGTCGAGGCGACGGCTTCCTGCGTGTGGCATTCGTGGAGACCGACGGCGCCGTCGTGGAGCTGATGGAGTACGGGAACCCCGACGAGACGGGCTGGTTTTGATGCAACCGAAACTTCGCGTCGAGGATGCGACGAAGACCTACGAGTCGAAGAGCGGTTCCGTCCATGCGCTCGAGGACTTCTCGCTCGACGTGCACGAGGGCGAGCTCGTCTGCATTCTCGGCCCGAGCGGTTGCGGCAAGACCACGCTGCTGTGGGCGATGTCCGGCCTGCACGCGTTGACGCGGGGCCGCATCCTGTTGGACGGAACACCCGTGGTCGGGCCGCGACCGCAGGAGATCGGGATGATCTTCCAGGAGGCGAACCTGTTGCCGTGGCGCAATCTCCGGCAGAACATCGAGTTTCCGTTCGAGATCAAGAAGCGGCCGAGCGACAGGCCTCGTATCGAGGCGCTCCTGAGAGAGACCAGTCTCACCGAGTTCGGCGGCTCGATGCCGCGGGAGCTCTCAGGCGGCATGCAGCAGCGTGCCTCGATCGTGCGTGCCCTCGCGCAAGAGCCGAGCGTCCTGCTGATGGACGAGCCGTTCGGCGCCCTCGACGCTTTCACGCGCGATGAGATGAACCTCCTCCTGCTGCGCCTCTGGAGCGAGAGCGACCAGACCATCGTCTTCGTCACGCACAACATCAGCGAGGCGATCTTCCTCGCCGACCGCGTGGTCGTCATGACCCCCCGGCCGGGCCGTCTCGCGCACGTCTACGACATCGAGCTCCCACGCCCGCGCACGATCGAGATGACGTTCGAGCCGAGCTTCATCGAGCTCGTGCAGGACATGAAGCGCACCGTCGAGACGGGCGGGCGTGCCGTCCTGGAAGTCGAATGAGCGTACCCACCGAGCTGCGGGACGACATCCCGACCTTCGACGAGAGGCGGAGCGGCGATCACGGCCCGATCGACTGGACCGGGCTCACCTCGATCCGAACCGCGAAGAGCGCGCTCGAGATCGGCACCATCGCCGCGCTCTTCGCCGTCATCTTCTTCGGGCTCGAGCTGATCCTGCGCTGGACGAACACGCCGACGTACGTCTTCCCGAAGCCGATCGCCGTCGTGCGCACGCTCGCAAACGAGTTCACGGGCGTGTACGCGCACCATCTCTGGGTCACGATGTACGAGTTCCTCTCGGGCTATGCGATCGGATCGGCCGTCGGTCTGCTCCTCGCGGCTCTCATAACCCAGAAGCCGTTTGCGGAGAAGGTGATCGCTCCCTACATCCTGATCATGGTGACGACGCCGATGATCGCGTTCGTCCCCTTTCTGCGGTTGAAGCTCGGCTTCGGGTCGTGGCCGCTGATCATCGCCGTCGCGCTCGCCGCGGGACCGATGGTGATGATCAACTCGGCGACCGGATTCCGCCGCACCGACCTGGCCAAGATCGCGCTCGCACGCTCCTACGGCGCGTCGACGTTCCAGATCTTCCGCAAGATCCGGTTCCCGCTCGCCCTGCCGATGATCATCGTCGGCTTCATGGTCGGCTCCATCTTCGGCCTCCTGACGGCCGTCGGCGGCGAGATGGTTGCCGCGAGCGAGGCCGGAGGGCTCGGCGAGCGGCTCGTCTACTACTCGTCCCTTGCCCGGATGGATCAGTTCGGCGCCGTGATCCTGATCATCGCAGCGCTTGGTGTGAGCATCTACGTCCTGTTCTACTTCATCGGGAAG
>JBBSIG010000084.1:0-10001 GCA_038232215.1 Gaiellales bacterium
GAGAGCCGCTCCAGCTCGGGAGCCGGCGGAGTGGGCACCTCGAGCTCGGCGAGCTTCGCGAGGAGCAGTCCGATCGCCTGCGGGTCGGGCCGCTCGTGAACCCGGTAGAGCGCCTCGCGGCGCCGGCCGGCGAGAAAGCTCGCCACACACTCGTTGGCGAGGATCATCAGCTCCTCGACGAGCAGGTGCGCATGTGGCTCGTGCTCGCGCCAGGCACGGTCGACGCCTCCGCGGCCGTCGAAGGCGAACGTGATCTCGCCCGTCTCGATTCGAAGCGCCCCGCGCGCGAACCGCCTCCGCCGGAGCTCGAGCGCGAGGCGCTCGGCGAGCCCGAGCGCCTCGGCGAGCTCCGGCTCGGCGCGCTCGCGTCCCCGCAGGATCGCCTCCGCCTGACCGTAGGTGAGCCTGGCCCCGCTGCGGATGACCGAGCGGTAGAAGGTGGGCTCTCCCGGGCTCAGCTCGGCGTCGAAGGGAACCTCGACCGTCACGCAGAGCCGGTCCGTCTGCGGCCGCAGGCTGCAGAGATCGTCGGCGAGCTCGGGCGGGAGCATCGGCGCCACCTGTCCCGGCACGTACGTCGACAGCGCCCTCCGGGCGGCGCCACGGTCGAGCGGGGAGCCGGCCGGCACGAAGTGTGAGACGTCGGCGATGTGCACCCAGGCGCGCAGCCCGGCCCCGCCGTCCGGGCGAATGGAGAGCGCGTCGTCGAAGTCCTTCGCCGTCTCCGGGTCGATCGTGAACGCGAGCGTCTCGCGCAGGTCGACCCGTCCGTCGAGACTCGGCTCGGACTCCTCGTAGGGCTCGAATCCCTCGCGCAGACCGCTCTCCACGAGTAGACCCTCGAGCACCGGCTCGATCGCGCTCGCGGGGCCGAGCACACGCTCCACCCGGGCCCGCCCGCGGCCGGGGCGCACGACGACGAGGTCACCCGGGCCGGCCGCCGCTAGGCTCTTGCGATCGAGCGTGACGGGTACACCGGGCGTGAAGAACGGCTCGCCCACGACGAGCTTTCCGCGCTTCGCCAGCTCGACGACGAAGGGATCGGCTATCGCGGGCTCAGACGCGGAGGAAACGCCTGAGCGTGAGTCCCGACCCGGCCGCGCCGAGCAGGAGTCCGACCACGATGAGAGCCAGCGCGTTGATCGCGAAGGAGACGGCCTGGACGTCGGAGCCCGCGTTCAGGCGCGGCAGGATGGCCGGCAGCGCCAGCTCCTTGCCGATCATGAGCAGGACGACGGCGGCCAACGAGCCGGCGAGGCCGCAGAGGAGCCCCTCGAGCATGAACGGCCCGCGGACGAACCAGTTCGTCGCCCCGACGAGCTTCATCACCTCGATCTCTCTCCTGCGGGAGAAGATCGAGAGCCGGATCGTATTCGCGATCAGGAGCGTGGAGGCGGCGAGCAGGACGAGCACGGCGACGAGAAAGACCGACTCGATCACCTTTGCCACACGGAGGATCCGGCTCGCGGTCTTCTTGCCGTAGTCGACCTTGTCGACCCCGGGAGGAAGCGGCTTCAGCGTGCTCGCGATCGGCTCGGTGTACTCGCCCTTCGTCGGGATCACCTCGAGCGCGTCCGGGAGCGGGTTCGAGGGCAGGGCCGTCTTGAAGAGGGCCGGGAAGCGCTTCTTCATCAGCGCGAGCGCCTCCTCCTTCGAGACGAAGTCGACCGACTTCACCTGGGGATTGGTCGTGAGCTTGGCCCGCACGAGGTTCATCTCCCGCGCCGGCGTATCGGGCTGGAAGTAGACGTTGACGAGCAGTCCCTTCTTGACGTGGTCGCTCCACGAGACGACCCACGTTCCGAGCGCGATGAAGAGGCCGAGCAGGAACATGCCAATCAGGACGGTCATCGTCGCCGCGACGGTCGTCGACAGGTTCGCGCCCAGCGAGCGCAGCGACTCGGAGAAGAGCAGCCGGACGCGGTTCACTCGGACGCGTAGCCTCCCCGCCGCTCGTCGCGGGCGAGCCGCCCGTCCTCGAGCGCGATCACGCGCTTGCGCATCTTGTCGACCATCTCGCGGTCGTGGGTGACCATCAGGATCGTCGTTCCGGAGCGGTTGATGCGGTAGAGGAGCTGCATGATGCCGACCGACGTGTCGGGGTCGAGGTTGCCCGTGGGCTCGTCGCAGACGAGGAGTGGCGGGTGGTTCACGAACGCGCGCGCGATCGACACGCGCTGCTGCTCGCCGCCCGAGAGCTCGTCGGGCATCGAGTGCATCTTGTGCGAGAGCCCGACGAGCCCGAGCACCTCGGGCACCTTGCGCCGGATCGCCCCCCGCCCCTCCCCCTGCACTTTGAGCGCGTAGGCGACGTTCTCGGCCGCGGTGCGGTTCGGCAGCAGCTTGAAGTCCTGGAAGACGCAGCCGACGTTGCGGCGCAGGAGCGGCACGCGCGAGCGCTTCAGCCGCGTCAGGTCGCGTCCGCCGACCATGATCCGGCCGTCGGTGGGCTCGAGCTCCTTCAGGAGGAGGCGGATCAGGGTCGACTTCCCGGAGCCCGACGCGCCGACGATGAAGACGAACTCGCCCTTCTCGATCACGAACGAGACGTCGTCGAGCGCGTGCACGTTCGGCTCGTACGCCTTGTGCACGCCCTGGAAGACGATCATCGCGCCCGGCCCGGCCGTAGGCTGGGCCGGCGCGACCTGTGGCTCGGCCAGGGCCGTCATCGTGTCTGTCTGAAGATCCACGTCCTACACCGGTTCGATGGGGAGCGGCGTATCGCCGCGCCGGTCAAGGTCGTCCGTTCGCGGGAGTCTAGCCGATGAGCTCGACGGGACAAACCGGCTACGCCGTCCGTCGGGCGGCCTGCGCCAGCAGGTAGGCGTGGATCAGGCCCTCGAGGTTGCCGTCCAGGACCCCCTGGGCGTTGCCGACCTCGAAGTCCGTTCGGTGGTCCTTGACGAGTTGGTAGGGGTGCAGCACGTAGCTGCGGATTTGACTTCCGAAGCCGATGTCCTGCGCCGCCCCCCGCTCCCGCGCGAGCTCCGCCTCCCGCTCCTCCTCGGCGAGCTCGACGAGGCGCGACCTGAGGAGGCGGAGCGCGGTCTGCTTGTTCGACGACTGCGAGCGCTCGTTCTGGCACTGGACGACGATTCCGGTGGGCAGGTGCGTGATGCGGACGGCCGAGTCGGTCTTGTTCACGTGCTGACCTCCTGCGCCGCTCGCCCGGTAGGTGTCGATGCGTAGATCCGTGTCGTCGATCTCGACTGCGCCGTCCTCGGCGAGCAGCGGGCTGACGATCACCTGGGCGAACGAGGTATGGCGCCGGTGCGCCTGGTCGAACGGGGACAGGCGCACGAGCCGGTGCACGCCGCGCTCCGCCTTCAGGATTCCGTAGGCATTCTCGCCCCGGATCGTGAAGGTGGCCGACTTCAGCCCGGCCTCCTCGCCCGGGCTCGCCTCCAGGAGCTCGGTCGCGAGCCCGCGATCGGCCGCCCAGCGCTGGTACATGCGCAGGAGCATCTCCGTCCAGTCCTGCGCGTCGGTGCCCCCCGTGCCGGCGTGGATCGTCACGACCGCGTCCCCCGCGTCGTACCTCCCGTCGAAGAGCGCGTCCTCCTGGAGCCGCTCCAGCTCGCCCCGGAGGGGGGCGATCGTCGTCTCCAGCTCCTCCTCCAGCCCGCCGTCCATGGCGAGGAGCTCGGCGGCGTCCTCGTAGTCGCCGGTCAGCCGGCGGTAGCGCTCGAGCGTCCGCGAGACGCGGGCGTGCTCGGACGAGATCGCGGCGGCCTCCGCCTGGTCGTCCCAGAAGCCGGGCTCCCCCATCCTGGACTCGAGCTTCCCGAGCCGCCGTGCCAGCGAGTCCGGGTCAAAGGTAATCACGGACCCAGGCGAGCTGGATCCTGATCTCCTCGAGCTGCTGCTCGACCGTGAGCGTCGTCTGGTCGGCCACGCCCGCATGGTACCGGGGAACCCGCTTCGCCCCTGTGGACGATCTGTGACGGTGCCAGGCACTCGCCCAAACTCTCCACAGCTCGCTCGCGTAGGAGACCTGCGCTGCGCGCGAGGTGTGACGAATCGTCCACCGTTTCGGTGTCAGGCACCGTCGCGAACCGTCCACAGGAACGCGGTCTCAGTCCGTTGCCCGGCTTCCGTGCCGCGGCCCCGACCCAGCGCTAGCGCGTTGCCGCGCGCAGGGCGGCTACGCGCCGTGGCACTTCTTGAACTTCTTGCCGCTGCTGCACCAGCACGGCTCGTTCCGGCCGAGCTTCTCGTGCTCCGAGGCGACGATCTGACGGGTCGAGACCGAAGCGCCTCCGCCACCGGGGACCCCCGCAGCGACCGTCTCGCTGGGCGCCGTCGCGGCGGCGATCGCCTGGGCGCCCGCGAGCGAATCGTGCTGGTAGCTGAGGTGCCCGTTGGAGCCGCCGTCGGAGCCGGCCGCCCCGTCGGGGGCGAGCTGCTCGATCGGGTCACCCGGCTCGATCTCGGCGTGGAAGAGCGTCAGCACGACCTCCTCGCGAATGGCCGCGCCGAGCTCCTCGAACATCTTGTGCCCCTCGCCCCGATACTCGACGAGCGGATCCTTCTGCGCCATCGCGCGCAGGTGCACGCCCTCGCGCAGGTAGTCCATGTTCTCGAGGTGCTCGCGCCAGCGCTGGTCGACGACCTGAAGGATCACGTAGCGCTCGAGGTTCCGCATCAGGCCTTCCTCGATCTCTTCGAAGCCCTCCTCCTTGGCCGTGTACTCGTCGCGTGCGTCCTGCTGGAACTCCTCCACGAGCGCCTCGCGGCTGAGCCCCACACCGTCCTCCAGCAGCTCGTCGGTCGTGATCTCCGTCTGGTACAGCGCCGCCATCGCCTTCACGAGCGCCTCGAGATCCCACTCCTCGGCGTACTCCTCCTGCGTGAACTCGGCGACGATGCGCTCGATCACCTCGTCGATCCAGCCCCGCACGTCGTCGGAGAGGTCCTTGCCCTCGAGCACCTCGCGCCGCTGCTTGTAGATCACCTGGCGCTGGACGTTCATCACGTCGTCGTACTTGAGGACGTTCTTCCGGGCGACGAAGTTTTGCTCCTCGACCTTCTTCTGCGCGCCCTCGATCTGCCGGGAGAGGATCCCGGCCTCCATCGGCTGGTCGTCCGGGAGCTTGAAGCGGTCGATGATCTTGTAGATCCGGTCGCCCGCGAACAGGCGGACGAGGTCGTCCTGCGCGGAGAGGTAGAAGCGCGACTCACCCGGGTCGCCCTGCCGGCCGGAACGCCCGCGGAGCTGATTGTCGATGCGGCGCGCCTCGTGCCGCTCCGTGGCGAGCACGTACAGGCCGCCAGCCTCGACCACGCCCTCTCCGAGCTTGATGTCGACGCCGCGCCCGGCCATGTTCGTCGCGATGGTGACGACGCCCGGCTCGCCCGCGTCCTTGATGATCTCCGACTCGCGCTCGTGCTCCTTCGCGTTCAGGACGTTGTGCGGGATCCCGGCCCGCGTCAGGAGCTGCGAGAGGTGCTCGGACGTCTCCACCGCGATCGTGCCGACGAGGACGGGCTGGCCCTTCGCGTGCCGCTCCTTGATGTCCTCGACCACGGCCGCGAACTTCGTCTCCTTCGTCTTGTAGATGTAGTCGTTCCTGTCGTCTCGGACGACGGCGACGTTCGTCGGGATCTCGACGACGTGCAGATTGTAGATCTCGACGAACTCCTTCTCCTCCGTCTTCGCCGTACCGGTCATACCGGCCAGCTTCTCGTACAGGCGGAAGTAGTTCTGGAGCGTGATCGTCGCGAGCGTGACGTGCTCCTCCTGGATCTTCACGTTCTCCTTCGCCTCGACCGCCTGGTGCAGGCCTTCCGACCAGCGGCGGCCCTCCATGATCCGGCCGGTGAACTCGTCGACGATCTTGACCTCGCCGTCCTGCACCACGTAGTCGACGTCGCGGTGGAAGAGCGCCTGCGCCTTCAGGGCCTGCATGAGGTGGTTGACGAGCTGGACGTTGGCCGGGGCGTAGAGGTTGTCGATCCGCAGCGCCCGCTCCATCTTCTCGATGCCGCGCTCGAGCGGCGTGACGGTCTTGTGCTTCTCGTCGTACTCGAAGTCGGCGCCGGAGTCCTGGCCCTTCGGCACGTCCTTGCCCGGCACCCCCTCCAGCTGCGCCGCGACGCGGGCGAAGTCGTAGTAGATCTGCGCGGCCATCTCCGGGTCGCCCGAGATGATCAGCGGCGTTCGCGCCTCGTCGATCAGGATCGAGTCGACCTCGTCGACGATCCCGTAGGCGTGGCTGCGCTGGACGACGCCGTCGAGGGAGACCGCCATGTTGTCCCGCAGGTAGTCGAAGCCGAACTCCGAGTTCGTCCCGTACGTGATGTCCGCGAGATACGCATCCCGGCGCTCGTCGAAGGGCATCATGTTCTCGATCCAGCCGACCGTGATCCCGAGCCGGTCGAAGACGGGTCTATTCCACTCAGCGTCGCGCTTCGCCAGGTAGTCGTTGACGGTGATGAGGTGGACGCCCTGATCCGTGAGCGCGTTCAGGTACATCGCCAGCGTCGCGACGAAGGTCTTGCCCTCGCCGGTCTTCATCTCGGCGATGTCGCCCTCGTGCAGGACGATCCCGCCCATCAGCTGGACGTCGAAGATCCGCTGACCGGACTCTCGCCGGCGCGCCTCGCGTACGGCGGCGAACGCCTCGAAGAGCAGGTTGTCGAGCTCCTCGCCGTTGTCGAGCCGCTGGCGGAGCTCGGGCGTCTTCGCAGCCAGCTCCGCGTCCGAGAGCGCCTGGAAGTCCGGCTCGAGCGAGGTGATGTAGTCGGCCTGCTCCGCGAGCCGCTTGAGCCGGCGGCCCTCGCCGAAGCGCAGGGCTCGCTCGAAGCTGCCGAGGGCGGAGGACACGACGTTAGGGTAGCGGCTGAGAGTTCATTTCAGACTGAGTACATGCGCGCCGAGCCACCCCGTCAACGTGTCTGATTCTGAACGAGCTCTAGAGCGGATCGACCCTGACCTCCCAGAGCGTCCCGTCGAGGCGACGGGCGTGCAGGGCGAAGCTCCGAAACCGCTCGTGCCCGACGCGCTCGAGCTCTCGCAGGCTGCCGAACGCGGGGGAGCCGTCGATCCGCAGCGTGCGCTCGTCCTCGTGCGCGACCAGCTCGATCTCCTGGCCGGACACCTCCTCGGGCAGCTCGGCGACCTCGATCGCCCGAGCGGCGACGGCCCAGCGAGAGGCCCCTTGCGCACAGCCTCGGCCCGGTAGGGAGGCGAGAGCGTCCGCTCGACCGCCTCGGCGAGCAGGGCGAGGGCGCCGTCGGGCTCGTCGTCGTCGGTGACGAGCGTCCGGTCGGGCAGCGCCACGAAGCCCACCGTGTCGCCCCGAGGCGCGTCCGTCTCGACGGTCGCGACCGCGTCCCACTCGCGAGGACGGGCTACCCCGTGGATCCCCACCTCGGCCCACTGGAAGCCGTTGCTCCAGGCCGGCGGAGCCTCGGGCTCGAGCGACAGGCCGGCCTCCCGCGCGAGCCGTTGGTGGGCGCTCTCGCGCCGGCGGCGGAACAATCTAGATGGTCGATTCCAAATTCGAGTGCCGCCCGGGGACGTCCCCGGCCAAGCCGGGCGCCGAGATCGCTCGCGGCGCAGGCCTGTAGGCCTGGGCACGAGGGAGCTCGACGATCCGGCGCCGTGCCGGGGGCGTCAGCCGGCGCCGCTGGAATTTGGAATCAATCATCTAAACCTGCGGCTCGATCAGACCGTAGGCGCCGTCCTTGCGCCGGTAGACGACGTTCACGTCGCTCGAGTCGGCGTTCCGGAAGACGAAGAAGTCGTGCCCGATCAGCTCGAGCTGCAGGACGGCCTCCTCCGCGCTCATCGGCTTCACGGCGAACTGCTTGGTCTTCACGATCGCGCCTTCCGGCTCGTCCTCGGCCACGGGCACCCCCTCCACCGCCGCGGCGCCTCCGCGCGCGGCGCGTCGACTGCGCTTCGTCCGGTAGTGGTTCAGCTGACGCAGCAGTTTCTCGGTGAGCTGGTCGATCGAGGCCTTCATGTCGGCCGAGGCCTCGCGGGCGCGCAGCACCGGGCCTTTCGTGAACACCGTCGCCTCCGCCACCTGATTGTGGGCGATGGACGGATTTCGCTCGACCGTGAGCTCGAGCTCGACGCGCGTCGACTCGTCGAGCTGCCGCTCGAGCTTGCCGAGCTTCTGCTCGGCATGGGCCCGGACCGCAGCACTGACGTCGAGGTTCTTGCCCTTGACCTGAAGCTGCATGCTCCCTGATGGAATCTAACGGACTGCCCGCGCGAACGTCACGACGTGGATCCGGCGCCCTCCTCCCTTTCGCAGCGCCGAGGCGCCGGCCGACGCGGTCGCTCCGCTCGTGTACACGTCGTCGACGAGGACGACGTCGGGAGGTGCCCGCCCGCTCGGCGCGAACGCGCCGGCGACGTTCCTGCGCCGTGCTGCGAGCGGCAGGCCGCGCTGCGGGCGGACGGCGCGGGTGCGGCCGAGCAGCGAGACGACCGGCAGCTCCCAGCGAGCGCCGAGCTCCCGCGCGAGCCGCTCGGCCGGGTGGTGACCTCGCCTCACGCTGCGGTCCCCGTCGGGGGGAACGTAGGTGACCGTGTACGCGTGCGGACGCTCGATCCGCTCGACCACCAGATCCGCGGCGAGGCAGGCCAGCCGCCGCAGGCCGCGCTCCTTCCAGGCGCCGACGATCCGCTTCACGGCGACGGTGTAGGGGACGGCCGACCGCGCGGAGGCGAACGCGAGCCGCCTGCCTGCGCACTCCCCGCAGCGGAGCACGGGCCACGCGGTGGGAGCCCCGCAACGGGCGCAGAGGGGCTTCCCGAGCCGCGGCAGAGCCGCACGGCAGCCGCCGCAGACGGGACGACCGGGCCGCTCGCAGACGAGGCAGCGCTGCGGCAGGAGCACGTCGACGAGCACGCCAGCCAGGCTAGGCGAGCCCGGCGCACGCGACTGGGTCAGCTCTGTGTCGAAAAGCGCACGGCCGCGGCGGCCGCGAGCGACTGCTCGTACGGGGCCCGCTGGACCCCGTGCTCCGTGACGATCGCGGTGACCAGCGCGGCGGGCGTCACGTCGAAGGCGGGGTTCCGGGCCGGAAAGCGCGTCGTGATCTCCGCCCCCGAGCGCTCCTCGATCGGGATACCCGCGCCCGAGCGGGTGCCCAGGTCGACGGTGGAGCTCGGCGCGACGACGTAGAGCGGGATGCCGTGGTGCGCGGCCAGGACCGCCAGCGCATAGGTGCCGATCTTGTTCGCCGTGTCGCCGTTCGCGGCAATGCGGTCGGCTCCCGTGACGACGCAGTCGACCTCGCCGAGCGCCATGTGATGGGCGGCGGCGGCGTCCACGATCACGGCGTGCGGGATCCCGAGCGACTCGAGCTCCCAGGCGGTGAGGCGCGCTCCCTGGAGCAGCGGCCGCGTTTCGTCCACGAGCACGGATCGCAGGAGACCGTGCGCCCAGGCGGTGCGTAGAGCGCCCACGGCGCTTCCGTAGCCAGCGGTGGCGAGTCCCCCGGCGTTGCAGTGCGTGAGCGCCCGCGTACCCGGTGCGAAGAGCGCGGCCGCGTGCTCGGACATCCGGCGGCAGCGATCGACCTCCTCGCGGTGGAGCTCACGCGCCCGCTCGGCCAGATCGCCGTCGTGCGCGCGCATCTCGTCGAGCGCCCAGGTCAGGTTGACGGCGGTCGGCCGCGAGCCTGCGAGCACCGCCGCGGCCGCGACCAGGTCCTCGCCGTGACGAGCCGCGAGCGCGTAGCCGTACGCCGCGGCCACCCCGATCGAGGGTGCTCCTCGCACTGCGAGCGTCCGGATCGCCTCGGCCACCTCCGCCGCCGTCCGGCACCGAAGCTCGACCTCCTCGTCGGGAAGCCGCCGTTGGTCGAGGAAGACGACAGAGTCCGCATCGAGCCGAAGGATGGACTCGGGTTCTAGTGGCAGCCGTCCAAGCGATCCCGCTCCGCGGGCGGAGCCGGGCTCAGCCCGGCGGGAGCCCAAGTGCGTGCTCGCCCGAGCGCAGCGAAGAAGGAGGGAGCCACCGAGGGAACCATGGGTTCCC
>JBBSIG010000085.1:0-9960 GCA_038232215.1 Gaiellales bacterium
CGGCCGAATGTCGGCCCCCGGGCCGGATTCCACCTGCGCGCCCACCCTGAGCCGCGCAGGGGCGAGGATGTACGCCTTCGCCCCGTCGGCGTAGTGCAGCAGCGCGATCCGCGCCGAGCGGTTGGGGTCGTACTCGATCGCGGCGACCTTCGCCGGAACGCCGTCCTTCAGGCGCTTGAAGTCGATCACCCGGTACCGGCGCTTGTGCCCGCCTCCCTGATGGCGCGTCGTGATCCGCCCGTTCGCGTTCCGTCCGCCCTTCTTCTTGAGCGGCTCGAGCAGGCCCTTCTCGGGCTCCGTCTTCGTAACCTCCTCGAAGGTCGAGACGGTCATGAACCGCCGCCCCGGACTCGTAGGCTTGTACCGCCGCAATGCCATCAGAGGCTCCCTCCGTCACCCGAGCGCAGCGAAGGGTCAAACCCAGACCGCGGGGAATGCGCCAGCATTCTCCGCGGTGAGAAGCGAAGGGTCAAACTGGACATGCGGAAAATGCGGAGCATTTTTCGCATTTAGACTTGAGCGCCTTCGAAGATCTCGATCGACTCGCCCTCGCCGACCTGGACGATCGCCTTCTTCCAGCCGGGCCGCGTGCCCTTGAACAGGCCGCGCCGCTTCGGCTTGGAGCGGACGTGCGAGATGTTGACCGCGCTGACGTGCACGTCGAAGAGCTGCTCCACCGCCTGGCGGACCTGCGTCTTGTGGGCGTCCTTGTGCACGCGAAAGGAGTACTTCCGGTCGCCGATCAGGCTGTAGCTCTTCTCGGAGACCACGGGTGCGATGAGCACCTCGTTCGGATGCAGGCTCACGACGCCCTCGCCTGGAGGAGCGGCAGAGCGGCCTGAGTGATGACGAGCGAGCGCGCCCACACGACGGTCGCGACCTCGAGCTCCGAGGGAACCGTGACGAGCACGCGCTCGAGGTTGCGGAAGGACTTGAGCAGCGCACCCTCCTCCTCCGTCGCCACCACCACGAGCGGAAGCTCCGCGCCCCAGCCGGCGAGGAGTGCCGCCGCCCGCCGGGTCGAGGGCTGCTCGAACACCGCCCCGTCGACCACGGCGAGCGCGGAGCGCTCGACGTGCTGAGACAGGGCGCCGCGGAGAGCGCTGCGACGGACCTTCTTGTTGACCTTCACGTCGAAGCTGCGAGGCCACGGCGGAAAGGCGACGCCGCCGCCCGTGAACTGCGGCGCCCTGATCGTGCCGGCGCGAGCCCGCCCGGTGCCCTTCTGGCGCCACGGCTTCGCCCGGCCGCCGGAGACGAGGCCGCGACTCTTCGCCGCCCGCGTGCCGGCGCGGCGAGCATTCAGCTCGCTGCGCACCGTCTCGTGCAGGAGGTGCGGCTTCGGCTCGGCGCCGAAGACGGCCGCCTCGAGCGTGACGTCGCTCGCGCTGGTGCCGGACTCGTCGAGCAGCGGTGCCTTGGGCGCGGCCATCAGCGACTCTCCTGACGGATCTCGACCACGCCGTTCCTCGGGCCGGGCACGGCCCCCTTGACGAGCAGCAGGTTCCGCTCGGGGTCGGTCGAGTGCACGACCAGGCCGACCTGCGTCGAGCGCTTGCCTCCCATCCGCCCGGCCATCCGCATGCCCTTGAACACGCGCGAGGGGGTGGCGGACGCGCCGATCGAGCCGCGCTGCCGGATGTTGTGCGAGCCGTGCGTCATCGGCCCGCGGGCGAAGTTGTGGCGCTTGATCGTGCCCGCGAAGCCCTTGCCGATCGAGACCCCCGAGACCTTGATCCGATCCCCGGGCTCGAACGCCTCGACCGTGACCGCCTCGCCCACGACCGCCTCGGTGGGGCCTCGGAACTCGACCAGATGCCGGTGCGGCTCGACCCCGTTCTTGCGCAGGTGCCCGACCTCGGCCCGCGAGAGCTTCCGGGCGACCACCGGCTCGTACGCGAGCTGCACGGCCTCGTAGCCGTGGGCGTCCGGCGTCCGCACCCCCACGACCGGACACGGCCCGGCCTCGATCACGGTGACCGGCGTGACGACGCCGGTCTCCTCGTCGAAGACGCGGCTCATCCCGAGCTTCTTTCCGATGATGCCTTTCACGGAGCGATCACAGCTTGATCTCGATGTCGATGCCGGCGGGCAGGTCGAGGCGCATCAGCGAGTCGACCGTCTTCGGCGTGGGGCTGTGGATGTCGATCAGGCGCTTGTGCGTCCGCACCTCGAAGTGCTCCCGCGCGTCCTTGTCCTTGAACGGGCCGCGGATCACGCAGTAGACGTTCTTCTCGGTCGGCAGGGGAACGGGCCCGGTGATGGTGGCACCGGAACGCTGGGCCGTCTCGACGATCGACTGCGCCGACCGGTCGAGCTGCTGGTGGTCGTACCCCTTGAGCCGGATACGGATCTTCTGCTGAGCCACGCTCGACGTCCTCTCGTCCTACTTCGTGATCGTGGTGACGACGCCGGCGCCGACCGTCCGGCCGCCCTCGCGGACGGCGAAGCGAAGCCCCTCGTCCATGGCGATCGGCTGGATCAGCTCGACCTTCATCGTCGTGTTGTCGCCCGGCATGACCATCTCCTGGCCCTCGGGAAGCTGGATCGAGCCCGTCACGTCTGTCGTGCGGAAGTAGAACTGCGGCCGGTAGCCGTTGAAGAACGGCGTGTGGCGGCCGCCCTCGTCCTTCGAGAGCACGTAGATCTCGGCGTCGAACGACGTGTGCGGCGTGATCGAGGTGGGCTTCGCGAGCACCTGGCCTCGCTCTATGTCCTCCCGCTTGATCCCGCGCAGAAGCGCACCGGCGTTGTCGCCCGCCTGGGCGAAGTCGAGCGTCTTCTGGAACATCTCGAGGCCCGTGACGACGGTCTTCTCCGTCTTCGGGTGGATGCCAACGATCTCGACCTCGTCGCCCGTCTTGATCTGGCCCTGCTCGATCCGGCCCGTGACGACGGTACCGCGACCGGTGATCGTGAAGACGTCCTCGATCGGCATCAGGAACGGCTTGTCGACGTCGCGCGTCGGCTCCGGCACGTAGGTGTCGACCTGCTCCATCAGCTCGACGATCTTCGGCGTCCACTCGGCGTCGCCCTCGAGCGCCTTCAGCGCCGAGCCGGCCACGATCGGGATGTCGTCACCCGGAAAGTCGTACTTCGAGAGCAGCTCGCGCACCTCCATCTCGACGAGCTCGAGCAGCTCCGGGTCGTCGACCATGTCGGCCTTGTTCAGGAACACGACGATGTAGGGCACCTCGACCTGCTGCGCCAAGATGATGTGCTCGCGCGTCTGGGGCATCGGCCCGTCCGCAGCGGAGACGACCAGGATCGCGCCGTCCATCTGGGCGGCGCCCGTGATCATGTTCTTGATGTAGTCGGCGTGCCCCGGGCAGTCGACGTGCGCGTAGTGGCGATTCGCGGTCTCGTACTCGACGTGCGAGGTGTTGATCGTGATGCCGCGCTGCTTCTCCTCGGGCGCCTTGTCGATCGAATCGAAGTCGGTGAAGACGGTGTTCGTCCCCTGCTCGGCGAGCACCTTCGTGATCGCGGCCGTGAGGGTCGTCTTGCCGTGGTCGATGTGACCGATCGTGCCGATGTTCAGGTGCGGCTTGGTGCGCTCGAACTTCTGCTTACCCATGTTTTTTACCTCCGGTAAAAAACTAAGGGGATTCTTCGAATCCCATTTCTCTATTACCCAGCTTCACTCTGAAGCTGCTCCGCTATCTGTTGCGGGACTGCTTCGTACCTCTCGAACTGCATCGTGAAGGTCGCTCGGCCCTGCGTCATGGAGCGCAGGTCGGTCGCGTACCCGAACATCTCCGCGAGCGGAACCTTCGCCGAGATCGCCTGGGCGTTCCCGCTCGGCTCCAGATGCTCGACGCGACCGCGACGCGAGTTGAGGTTCCCCATCACGTCGCCGAGGTAGTCCTCGAGGGTCACCACCTCGACGGCCATGACGGGCTCGAGCAACTTCGGCTTCGCGCGCTTCATCGCCTCCTTGAAGGCCATCGAGCCGGCGATCTTGAACGCCATCTCGCTCGAGTCCACGTCGTGGTAGGAGCCGTCGACGAGCAGGACGCGGACGTCCACCACCGGGTACCCCGCCAGCACGCCCGAGTCCATCGCCTCCTGGATGCCGAGGTCGACCGAGGGGATGAACTCCCTCGGGATCTTGCCGCCCACGATCTTGTCGAGGAACTCGTACCCCTCGCCGGTAGCGGCCGGCTCCAGGTCGATCACGACGTGCCCGTACTGGCCCCGGCCGCCGGTCTGCCGGACGAAGCGCCCCTGCACCTTCTCCACCGCCTTGCCGATCGTCTCCCGGTAGGCCACCTGGGGACGGCCGACGTTCGCGTCGACCCTGAACTCGCGCAGCAGCCGGTCGACGATGATCTCCAGGTGGAGCTCGCCCATGCCGGCGATGAGCGTCTGTCCCGTCTCCTCGTCGCTCCGGACGCGGAAGGTCGGGTCCTCCTCGGTCAGCCGCTGGAGCCCCGCGCCCAGCTTGTCCTGGTCGCCCTTCGTCTTCGGCTCGATCGCGACGGAGATGACGGGATCGGGAAACTCCATCGACTCGAGCCGAATCGGCGCCGACTCGACGGCGAGGGTGTCCCCGGTCGTGGTCGCCTTGAGCCCGACCGCGGCGGCGATCTCGCCCGCCCCGATCGCCTCTCGCTCCTCCCGGTGGTTCGCGTGCATCTGCAGGATGCGGCCGATCCGCTCGGTCTTGCCGGTGGTGGTGTTGACGACCCGGTCGCCGGCCTTGACCTGGCCCGAGTAGACGCGGAAGTACGTCAGCTTGCCGACGTAGGGGTCCGACATGACCTTGAAGGCGAGGGCCGAGAACGGCTCGGCGAGGTCGGGCCGCCTCGAGAGGTCGTGCTCGGTTCGCGGATCGACCCCGTGCACGGGCGGAACGTCGAGCGGGCTAGGCAGGTAGTCGATCACGGCGTCGAGCAGGGGCTGGACGCCCTTGTTCTTGAAGGCGGAGCCGAGCAGCACCGGCGTGACCGCGCTCGCGAGCGTGGCTGCGCGAAGGGCGCGGCGGATCATCTCCGGCGTGACGGACTCCTCGTCGAGCAGGTACGTCTCGAGCAGCTCCTCGTCGTGCTCGGCGACCGCGTCGATCAGCTGGTGGTGGTACTCCCGGGCCTGCTCGAGCAGCTCGGGCGGGACGTCGCCGACGTCGAAGCGCTCGCCGAGGTCGTCGCGGTAGACGATCGAGCGCAGCTCGACCAGGTCGACGACCCCGCGATGATGCTCCTCCTGCCCGATCGGAAGCTGCACCGGCACGGGATGAGCGCCGAGGCGATCGATCATCGACTGCACCGCGGCGAAGAAGTCGGCGCCGGTGCGATCCATCTTGTTGATGAAGGCGATGCGCGGCACGCGGTAACGATCGGCCTGGCGCCAGACCGTCTCGGACTGCGGCTGCACCCCGGCGACGGAGTCGAAGACGGCGACCGCGCCGTCGAGCACGCGCAGGCTCCGCTCCACCTCGACGGTAAAGTCCACGTGCCCGGGCGTATCGATAATGTTGATGCGGAAATCGCGCCAGAACGCCGTCGTCGCCGCGGACGTGATCGTGATCCCCCGCTCCTGCTCCTGCGCCATCCAGTCCATCGTCGCCGCACCCTCGTGCACCTCGCCCATCTTGTGGGTGCGCCCCGTGTAGTAGAGGATCCGCTCGGTCGTCGTGGTCTTACCGGCGTCGATGTGCGCCATGATCCCGATGTTGCGGACGCGATCGAGGGCGGTGCCCGAGAGGGTGTTTGCGGGGCTGCTCACGGCACTCACCAGCGGTAGTGCGCGAAGGCCTTGTTCGCCTGCGCCATCCGGTACACGTCGTCCTTGCGCTTGAAGGCGCCGCCCTGCTGGTTCAGCGCGTCGAGAATCTCGTTCGCGAGCTTCTCGCCCATCTGCTTCTCGCGCCGCTCGCGCGCGTACGAGACGATCCAGCGAACGGCGAGCGTCCGCGCGCGGCGCTGGGGCACCTCGACCGGCACCTGGTAGTTGGCCCCGCCGACCCGGCGGCCCTTGACCTCGAGCACCGGCGTCACGGTCTTCACGGCCTGCTCGAGCACCTCCGCCGGCGGCTTTCCCGTCTTCGAGCCGACCTGGTCGAGCGCCTCGTAGACGATCCGCTCGGCCGTCGACTTCTTGCCCCGGGCCATCACCTTGTTGATCACCTGGGTGACCAGCACGGAGTCGTAGACCGGGTCCGGGTCCAGCGTTCGAACGGAGATTTCAGCGCGCCTGGGCATCAGGTCACGACCCTCTCTTGGCGCCGTACTTGGAGCGGCCCTGGCGGCGATCGGACACGCCGGCCGTGTCGAGCGCGGCGCGGATGACCTTGTAACGGATGCCCGGCAGGTCGGCGACGCGGCCGCCCCGGATCAGCACGACAGAGTGCTCCTGAAGATTGTGGCCCTCGCCCGGGATGTAGGTCGTGACCTCCATCGAGTTCGTCAGGCGCACACGAGCGACCTTGCGCAGCGCGGAGTTCGGCTTGCGCGGCGTCGTCGTGTAGACGCGCGTGCAGACGCCGCGCTTCTGCGGCGCGCCGCGGAGCGCAGGGGTCTTCGTCTTCGCCTTCGGCGGGACGCGACCCTTTCTGACGAGCTGATTGATGGTGGGCATGGGCCTCCGAAACGACTGCTTACACAACAAAGGGTCGGCGGGGCGGCGCCCCTGCCAACCGACCGACCATGGTAGCGAAGCCCGCCGGGAGCGTCAACCGCTCGGGCCGGGAAGAGGTACCGCCGGGGGTCTGGCTAGTTGTCGGGTTCGCGATTACAGTGAGCCGGGAGGCCTCGGCGGGAGCGCCCGTTCGCGGCCAACTGCGGTAGCTCGATGCGTCGTTCCACACGACAGATCCGGAAAGGACCACGGTGACCGCCGTGCTCGTCTCCGCGTGCGCCGGGCTCGCCGTTCTCGTCGCGATCCTGCTCGCCCTTCTCGTGCGCTCGCGTGCGGCAGCCTCTCGCGATGCGGCGGAAGCGCTGGGCCACGCGAGCAAGGCGCTCGAGACGGCACGCTCCGAGGGGCGGCGAGACCGGCTCCTCGCCGGGCTGGTCGGCGTGATCGACCTCGACGAGGTGCTGGCGCGCACGCTTGCGGCAGCGACAGGCCTGCCCGGTGTCGACGCGGCGATGGTCGTTATGCATCGGGAAGAGGGCGGCCCGCTGATCGCGACGCGCGGCCTGAGCGTGGAGGAGGCCGAGCAGCAGCCGAGGAGCGCCCAGCCCGACACCTCGGGCGCCCGTGCGGTCACCCTCGCCTACAGCTACGCAGCCGGCGCGGACGCGGGGCCGGACGACGCCGTGCGCGGCGGAGCAATCGTTCCGCTCGCAGGTGAGGAGGTCGAGCCGATCGGATCGCTCGCCGTGTTCTGGCGGGGAGCGCCGCGCGAGCTCGGCCCGGCGGAGCTTTCTCTGCTGGAGGAGCTCGCCGGCGGAGCCGGACCCTCGCTCGACAGCGCGCGTCGCTTCCGGGAGGCGCGGCAGCTCGCCGACCTCGACGCGCTCACCGGCCTCCACAACCGTCGCTACTTCTACGAGACGCTCGCGCGCGAGGTCGCCCGCGCGCAGCGCTACCGGCGCCGCATGGCGCTCATCGTCCTCGACCTCGACGACTTCAAGGCCGTCAACGACCGGATCGGCCATCTGGCGGGTGACGGCGTGCTCGCCGAGGCGGCCGAGCGGGTCCGGAACGTCGTCCGCTCCGCCGACGTCGCCTGCCGGATCGGCGGCGACGAGTTCGCGGTCATCCTGCCCGAGTCGACGATCGCCGAGGCGGAGCAGCTCTACGGCCGGCTCCAGACTGCCGTCTCGGAGCACCCGCTCGTCCAGGCCGGCCGGCTGTCCCTCTCGGCGGGGATCGCCGAGCTCGAGCCCGAGGAGAGCGATCCACGCGCGCTGTTCGAGCGCGCAGACGAGGCCCTCTACTCGGCGAAGAACGCCGGCAAGGGTCAGGTGAGGATGGCGGCTGCTCGCGGTGCGTAGCCGCGAGTCGCCGGGGGCCGAGTCGTTACGAGCGTCCCACCGTCGCGCTATAGAGCACCTTTCCGGTCGGCGACGTCGAGCCCCCCGTCGGCTCGAGCGTGACGGCGAGGATCGTTCCGCCGGTGACCGGCGAGGTGAGCGGCACGGCCGCCTGCCCTCCTCCGCCCGGGAAGAGCCCGGCCCCGCCCGCCTTCTTGCCCTCGATCGCCCAGGCCTGGTAGGTCTTGCCCGCGGGCGCCGGCGGGACCGCGGTGAGGATCAGCACCGCCCGCCCGCTCGGTGTCGTCACGAGCACGATCGTCCCGCGCGAGCCGGTCACCGGAATCCGTCGGGCCCCGGGGCGCGAGAGCACCGCGATCGCCTCTGCCTGGTCGGCGAGGGCTCGCCCGGCCGGGTCGGGCGCGTCCGGGCGTGCGACCGCCCAGACGCCCAGCCCGACGGCGACGCAGGCCGCGACGGCGGAGAAGGCGGCGAGCGGGGCGGCGAGCGAGCGGCGCCGCGCGAGGATTGCGCGGCCGCTCTCCTCGTGAGGGTGCCGCGGCGAAGCGGTCGCCGGCGCGGTCGGGACGGCCATGTCGTAGGCGACGATCTTCGGAGCGGGCGACCTCGCCTCGTGGAGGAAGACGACGCGCTCCCTCTCGGCGAGCTCGCCCTCCCCGCGCTCGGGCGGAACCGGGACGACGTAGTCCTCCTCGGCGGCGGAGCCCGCTGACGCGGCCGGCACGCGGACGAGCGCCGTGCCGATCCCGGTCGCGGGTAGCTCCTCCGTGGCGCCGGTGCCCGGCCGGGCGGGCCCGCGCCGGAGCGTGAGGAGGAGCCGCCGAGCCTCCTGTCGGCGTCCTCGTCCGAGCACCGGATCGAGGAGATAGAGCCCCGTCCCGCCGACGAGCGCGGCCGTTCCGAGCTCCAGGAGCCGCCGGCTCCTCGCGGGCAATCTTCGTCTCACCTGCCCTCCCCTGTCACGGGCGGGGACCGGGGCCCTACGCCCCCGTGAGGGCGAGGAAGGGGAGGAAGGTGGAGAGCTCGATCGCGCCGAGGGCCGGAAGGTCGTCCCGCGCGCAGGACGCCACACGCAGAGCGGAGGCCTGCTTGC
This sequence comes from Gaiellales bacterium, assembly GCA_038232215.1. Classification (GTDB taxonomy): domain Bacteria; phylum Actinomycetota; class Thermoleophilia; order Gaiellales; family Gaiellaceae; genus JBBSIG01. Next base: position 9,037 of record JBBSIG010000085.1, read on the forward strand.
TCTCGCTCCAGCGCTCGAACGCGTCGCCTCGCTCGAACGCCTGCAATGCGCCGACGATCGCCGGGCGCGCCTGCGGGAGCGGGAGCGCACCGAGCGGGGTCGCCTCACCGAGCGGGCGCACGACGTAGGTGCCCTCCATCGTGCGGATCGTCTCGGTACTCCCGGACGGCACCGCGAAGAGCTCCGGGGGCGAGATCGAGGAGAGCGCGAGACCCTGGCTCTTGCCCGAGAGCCACCAGGGCGAGGGCGTCGTCTTCACGCTTCGTACGAGCAGCTCCGGGTAGGCGTAGTAGAACGAGGCGATCGCGGCGGCCGAGGGCGGCGCAGCCGGCAGGGTCGCGGCGATCCGGGCCCGCCGCAGCTCGTCGCCGATCACGCCCCGGGCGATCGCCTCCGTCACGTGCGCCTTCGCGAGCTCCGCGAGGTAAGCGGCGCGATTGCCCCGGAACCGGGAGGCGATCACGGACCGCTCGGCAGAGAGCACCTCGCGCGTCAGGACCGGAGCGCTCCGGCTCTCGACGAGGCGCGCGTAGAGCGTGGTGTACGCGAGCTCGCGGTCGCCGGTCATGACCTGCAGGTCGGAGATCGCCTTCGCCGTGAGCTCCCTGTTTCCCACCACGCACTGGACCCCCGACCGCAGCAGCAGCTGACCCTCGGTCAGCGAGGCGTCGAACTCCTCGCCCGCAGCGGTGGTGGCGTCGCACAGAGACGGCGAGCGCACCCAGAGCCACACGCAGGCTGCACCTTCCTTGTCGGGGTCGAGACCACGCTCGCCCCAGCTCCCCCAGCCCCAAGACCACACGGTCGCGACGCGCGTCTCGGCCGCGACCTGCCGGGCGGCGAGCGCCTGCCACTTGACGACGCGGTACCACGCCGCCGCGGGCTGCAACCCCTCGCGCCCGCCCGTGCCGCTGTTCGTCTGGA